>NZ_CP070618.1 GCF_017068395.1 Rhodococcus pseudokoreensis
AGAAGCGCGGTGAGGAGGTGAGAGCGATGCTGACCCACACATTGTTTTCGGGTCTGACGACGAAGAGGTCGATCTGATCGTGGCGGAGGAACTGCATCTGCTCGACGCCGCCGCATGAGCGCCGTCGCCGCCGCACCGGGCGTATCCGCTGACCACAGCACTCTCCTAGCCCTTACCCCCTCTGTATTGGGGTAGGGGCCGGAAAGAGTGCCCGAGCCAGACGGACAGCACACACAGAAGAACCCGCCCCATCCTTCGGTGAAGGACGGGGCGGGTGTGTCGCGGTCAGCGGGTGCGTACGACCGCACCAGACGGGTGAGGACGGGGACGGCGGTGACCACCGCCCACAACCCGATCGCCCGCGACAGGGCCGCGGCTGGTGTCACCAGCGGTGGCGGTGCCGAGCACGTGCCCGCGCAGGGCGTCGGTGGCGTGCGCGACCGGATTCACCGTCGCCATGGCCTGCATCCACGGGCATGGTCTCGATCGGCGCGAACGCACTCGAGACGAACATCAGCGGCATCATCACCATCATCCCGGCGAACTGCACCACGTCCGGCCGCCGCAGCCGGTCCCCGATCAGCCCGAACAGCGCGCTCATCGCCCCCGCGAGCACCACCAGCACCACGACCGCGGCGACGGCATCGACGGCGGTGCCGTGGAACTCGAAACCCAAAGCGACGGCCGCGATCCCGAGCAACGCAGCCCGGGCCAGGGTGAACGCGGCCTCGTTGATCGTGCGGGCCACCCCCGGCAACGCCGCCCGCATCGGCAGGGCCGCGAATCGGTCGTGCAGGCCGTTGGTGTGATCGATGGCGGCGGAGACGCCGGCGTTGGTGCCGGCCATCACCGTGGAGACGGCGAGCATGGCCGGGGTGAGGAAGACGATGTAGCTGACCCCGGCCGGGAAACCGGGTCCGGCGGCGACGCTGCGGAAGACCTGGCTGAACAGCACCAACATGGCCATCGGCATGGTCAGCGAGAACATCAGCAACTGCGGGACGCGGGCACTGGTGCGCAGGTTCCGGACGGTGAGGGCGGCGAGCTGGTCCACGGCCGAGGGACGCCCGACCTGGGCGGTGGTGGTGGTGGTGCGGATGGTGGTCATCGGTGGGCTCCGGGGGTGTGGGCGAGGTGGGTGAAGACGTCGTCGAGGCTCGGGGAGGTCACGTCCAGGTCAGTGACCTCGATGCCGCCGCGGTGCAGGTGAGCGACCAGTTCGGTCGCGGTGGGGGCGTCGTCGACGGTGACCGACACCCGAACCCGGTCGGCGTCGACCCGGTCGGCGTCCGGGATGAACGGCAGCGCGGCGAGCTGACCGGCGGGGACGGTCGCGCTGACGACCTTGCCGCCGACGATCCGTTTCAGCTCGGCGGGGGTGCCGCGGGCGGCGACCCGGCCCCGACTCAGGACCACGATGTGGTCGGCGAGCCGGTCGGCTTCCTCGAGGTACTGGGTGGTGAGCACGACCGTGGTGCCCGCGTCGGTGAGCTCGTCGACGACGTCCCACAGCCCGGTGCGGGCGATCGGGTCCAGGCCGGTGGTCGGCTCGTCGAGGAACAGCACCGACGGAGAGCCGGCGAGGCTGGCGGCCAGATCGATCCGGCGGCGCGAGCCGCCGGAGAGTTCCCCGACCCGCCGGGTGGCGTACTCGTCCAATCCGAGCCGGTCGATCAGCGCGTCGGCCCGTACGCGGGCGGCGGTGCGGCGCAGCCCGGTCAGGCGGCCGATCAGTTCCAGATTTTCCCGGGCGGTGAGGAATTCGTCGAGCCCGGCGTATTGGCCGGTCACCCCGATCCGGCGGCGCACCTGGTCGGCGGCGGCGACGACGTCGAGACCCTCGATCTGCACGCGGCCGACGGTGGGCCGCACCAGGGTGGTCAACGTGCGGATCAGGGTGGTCTTGCCGGCACCGTTGTGGCCGAGGACCCCGAGGGTGGTCCCGGCGGCAGCCTCCAGGTCGACGCCGTCGAGAGCCCAGGTTGTGCCATAGGCGACGTGCAGGTCCTCGACGAGGACGGCAGGGGCGGTCATCTCGCACCCCCGCGGTGGTCTCCGGCCGGGCGGGTAGTCGGGTGCGTGGTCATCGCAGGGTTCCTCTCGAAGAAGGGTGTGCTCTCACCCGGTTCTGGATGAGAGTCCGCTTCCTCAGACGAAGCAACTTCGCGTTGGACGCGCCCACCGCCGAATCAGCTCTCTATCGGACGCCGGCGAGCCTGCTCACCAGGTGGTGGGCGTCGCGGTCCACCCCGCGCAGCGACGCCGACGACAGCGTCCGTTGCCACTCCAATCCCAGGTGGTGTCAGGCGGCGATGTCGGCCTTGCGGTGATGCGGGATGCTGGCGGCCCCGATCAGGGCCGCGACCACGGCGAGGGCGGCGAGGATCAGGTAGGTGCGGGCGTAGCTGCCGGTCCACGCCGACAGGACGGTTCCGGCCCACGGGGCCAGGGCCATGACGATGACGACCGGGGCGGACATCAGCCCGTTCAGGCGTCCGTAGTGGGTGGCGCCCCATCGGTCGGTGATCGCGGTGGCCTGGATCAGGGTGAAGATCCCGCGGATCAGCCCGGCCCCGATGGCCACCGAAATCAACGCGATGGTGGTGGAGGCGATCCCGAGCAATGCGGTGCTGGCGGCGGTGGCGGCGAGGATGACCACGATCCGGGTGCGGGCGGTGGTGCGGGCGGCGATCGGAAGGTAGCCGAGGCGGCCGAGGACCTGCCCGGCACCGCCCAACCCTAGGGTGAGGGCCGCCAGCGACGGGGAGAAGCCCTGCTCGATCAGCAACGGGACCAGGTTGAACACCCCGGCGAACGCGGCGAACGCCCCGAGACTCAGTGCGATGACGAGGGCGAGGAACGCGCGGCTGCGAGAGGCATCCCGGTGATCGACCGGATGGTCCCCCACTGGGGTGGGTGGGCGCGGCCACCGCCCACGCAACCCCAGCAGGTGCCCAGGCACGGTGACGACGGCAAGGACGGCGGCGAGGACGAGATAGGTTGTGCGCCAGTCATACCGGTCGACCAGCGCGGCGGTGAGCGGGGCGAAGACGGTGCTGGCCAGCCCGGCGGCCAGGGTCAGGATCATCAGCGCTTTGACGTAGCCGCCGCCGTACCAGCGGGTCAGCGCCGCGAACGCCGGCGGATACAGCACGCCGCCCATCGCGATCCCGGCCGCGATCCAGCCGGCGTAGAAGATCGGCAGACTCGGGGCCGCCGCCACCACCAGCAGGGACGGAACGGCCAGGACGGAGCCGGCGGTCATCACCGTCCGTGGGCCGATCCGGTCGATGATCCGCCCCACCGGAATGCCCGTGAGTGCTGCGGCGAGCTGGGAGATCGAGAACGCGGCGGTGATCTGCGGCAGCGACCACCCGGTATCGGCCGAGATGGATACCGAGAGCACCGGAAACGCGTAGTAGAGGATGCCCCAGCTGGTGATCTCGGTCAGGCACAGCACCGCCAGGACCCGCCGCAGACCGGTCCCGTCGAGAGACGCGGTCTGCGGCAGGGTCCTGGTGTCCGTCATCGGTTATCGGCCCGCGCGGGTGGCGAGACTGATCAGCGCCAGGTCCGGTGCGGGGCAGCACCCAGCGGGTGCTTCCTCGGCGTCGACGGTGTCGGCAGGGGTGTCGGCGTCGTCGAACACCCCGGCGCCGCCGCACACTCCGGTCTCCGGCAACGTGAGTTCGACCCGGGCGGCGGCGTCGTGGTCCCCGGCCAGGGCGGCCGCGATGCTGCGGACCTGCTCGTACCCGGTCATCGCCAGGAACGTCGGGGCGCGGCCGTAGCTCTTCATCCCGACCAGGAACACATTCGGCTCCGGATGCGACAGTTCGGCGACCCCGTGCGGGTAGACAGTGCCGCAGGAATGCACGTTCGGATCGATCAACGGCGCCAACTGGGTCGGGGCCTGCAGCACCGGATCCAGGCCCAGGCGAATCTCCGAGAGCCAGGACAAATCGGGCCGGAACCCGGTAAGCACCACCACCCGATCGACGTCCTCGATCCGGGCGCCGGTGTCGGACACCAACACCACCCGCTCACCGTGGGACTCGATGGCTGCGGTGCGGAATCCGGGAACCACCTGCAACAGCCCGTCGTCGACCGCCGCCTTGGCGCGCAATCCGAGGGCGCCGCGGGCGGGCAGCTGATCGTCCTCGCCGCCGCCGAAGGCGGAGCCGGCGTCGCCGCGGCGCAGCACCCAGCTGATCCGGGTACCCGGCGCCTGCTTCTCCAGATCGGCCAACGCGACGATGGCGGTCAGCGCCGAGTGCCCACTGCCGGCGATCACGATGTGCTTGCCCGCGTACCGATCCCGCACCTTCGGGTCGTCGATGTTCGGCACCCGGTACTCGATCCGGTCGGCCGCGGACTTCTCGCCGAGTGCGGGCAGACCTTCACCGCCGAGCGGATTGGGGGTGGTCCAGGTGCCGGAGGCGTCGATGACGGCCTGCGCGAGGATGCGGTCCGCGGTGCCGTCGGCGCGGCGCAGGTGCACCGAGAGCGGTTCGGTGTCGCGGCCGGCGTCGACGACCCGGTCCCGGCCGCGGCGGGCCACGCCGACCACCTCGGTGCCCAGCTGCACGATGTCGCCAAGGGCGGCGGCCAGCGGCGAAAGGTAGTCGCGGGTCCAGTCCTGGCCGGTTGGGTACGCCTCGTCGTCCGGGGCCACCCAGCCGGTGGCGACGAGCAGGCGGCGGGCGGCGGGGTCGATCAGCTCACCCCAGCGGGAGAACAGCCGCACGTGGTTCCACTCGGAGATCGCCGCACCGGCCACCGGGCCGCGTTCGAAGACCAGCGGGGTCAGGCCGCGCTCACGCAATTGTGCCGCGGCTGCGAGGCCGATCGGGCCGGCGCCTACGACGACTACGGGCAAGGTGTTCATCTGGATAATCCTTTCATCGACGTTCATCGATCCATTGAGATCGAAGAGTATCGATGTGCGTCGATTAATGCAACCATCGATGGATATCGATATAGTGAAGGGCATGACTTCCCTGGACATGCCGGTCGTCCGCGCCCCCGGTGCCGAGCAGGTGGATGCGTTGGCGCCGGAGGACGCGGTCACCTACGCCGGCTGGTTCGCCTGCCTGGCCGACCCGACCCGGGTGCGGCTGCTGCACCACGTCGCCTCCCGCCCGGCCGGGATCACGGTCGGCGATCTCGCCTCGGCGCTGGAGATCGGTCAGCCCACCGTCTCCCATCACGTCCGCAAGCTCGCCGACGTCGGGTTCGTCTCGGTACACAAGAACGGCACCAGCACCGTCGTCACGGTCAACCCGTCCTGCTGCACCGGTCTCCCGCACGCCGCCGACGCGGTGATGGGTGTGCTCACCCCGCGCCCGTGCTGCCCGGACGACCTCCCCGACGACGTCGTGGTTCGCGCCATGACCGAGCAGGATTGGGACGATGTGCGCCGAATCTACGGCGAGGGAATCGCCACCCGCATCGCCACCTTCACCACCGAGGTCCCCGCCCACGAGGTGTTGGACACCCAGTGGCTCGACGGGCATCGGTGGGTCGCCGAAATCGACGGCGTCGTGGTCGGCTGGGCCGCCCTGTCCTCGGTGTCCGGGCGGGACTGCTACGCCGGGGTGGCCGAGAACTCGATCTACGTCGCCGACGGGATGCGCGGGCGCGGGGTCGGGAAGACTTTGCTGCGCACCCAGGTGATCGCCGCCGACGAGGCCGGGCTGTGGACGTTGCAGACCTCGATCTTCCCGGAGAACCGGGCTTCCATCGCTCTGCACCACTCCGCCGGGTTCCGCACCCTCGGGGTGCGCGAGCGCATCGCCCAGCTCGACGGGATCTGGCGCGACGCCGTCTTCCTCGAACGCCGCAGCCCCGTCGCCGGGTAACCCGGAACCGACTGAGGCGCATCATGTCCGAGCCGCCACCCGTCGACCGCCAGGAGATCGCCGCCGACCTCGAACGCGCCCGCCGAACGCTGCACGAAATCCTCGGCCGCGCCACCGCAGCGGATTTCGATCGACGCTCCGCCGGCACCCGCTGGACCAATGAACAACTGCTGTTCCACATGGTTTTCGGCTACATGGTGGTGCGCCGACTGCTGATCCTGGTCCGGGTGTTCTCCCGGTTGCCGGACCGGGTCGGCCGAGGATTCGCCCGCGGACTGGACGCCGCCACGCCGGCGTTCCACGAGGTCAATTACCTCGGCTCGTGCGCGGCGGCCACCGTCTTCGATCGCCGCCGGATGGGCCGCCAGTGCGACCGCGTCATCGCGAATCTGCAACGCTCCCTCGCCCGGGAAACGGAGGCGAACCTGCTGCGCAGCATGGCTTTTCCGGTGCGCTGGGATCCGCTGTTCACCGAGACCATGACCCTCGAACAGGTCTACCGGTATCCGGGTAAGCACTTCGACTTCCACCGCGCCCAGCTCACTCTCGGCTGACGCCGCACCGTCGGAACTCCGGTGCCTTCGACTGGCCCGGTACGCACCGACGGGCGCCGGCCCCGCCGACATCAGCTCGGGTGCGTCCTTCCGGACCGGCCGGCGTCTATAGGTGTGCCGACATCCCGGCTATCCATCGAGGACGAGGAAACTTTCATGACCACCATTCCCACCGATACCCACATCGACATCGACCGCGCGCTCAAGGCCAAGCACCGGGCGCTGTGGGCCTCCGGCGATTACCCGGCCGTTGCCGCCGAGCTGATCCCGACCCTCGGCGAGGTGCTCGTGGAAGCAGTCGATATCCGCTCCGGCCAGCGGGTGCTCGACGTGGCCGCCGGCAGCGGCAACGCCGCGATCCCGGCTGCCGCGCGCGGCGCCACCGTCGTCGCGTCGGACCTGACACCGGAACTGTTCGTCGCCGGGCGAGCGATCGCCGACCAGCGCGGCGTCGAGCTGGACTGGGTCGAGGCCGACGCAGAGGCGTTGGCGTTCGACGACGACAGCTTCGACGCCGTCATCTCGGTCGTCGGAGCAATGTTCGCGCCGCACCATCAGCGGACAGCCGACGAGATGCTGCGAGTCTGCCGGCCCGGCGGCACCATCGCGATGATCAACTGGACACCGCAGGGCCTGATCGGCAACCTGTTCAAGACCATGGGACCCTACGCACCGCCCCCGCCGCCCGGTGCGAACCCGCCGCCGCTGTGGGGCGACGAGCAACACATCCGCGACCTGTTCGGCGACCGGGTGACCGCCCTCGACGCGCACCGCCAGTCGCTCGTGATCGACCGCTTCGCCAACCCGACCGAATTCCGGGAGTTCTGGAAACGCAACTACGGCCCGACGATCGCCGTCTACCGCCACAACGCCGCGGACCCGGATCGGATCGCGCACCTCGAACAGGATTTCCTGCAGTTCCTCACCGCATGGAATCGGGCCGATGCGCCCGGTCGGACACACTACGAAGCCGAATACCTTCTCGTCACCGCACGCAAACGGTAGTCCGCATCGGTCCTCGGTCACCGGCAGCGCACCGGGAGGATCGCGGAACACTCCGCCAGCTGTGAGATGCGGAAAGAACCCCATACGCCGACGGCAAACCATCGACTCGACTCGAAGGTCAAGCCGGGATCGTCGACTCCCTACCCGGACACAGGTCCACCGACTACCGATTTGCGGCCTGATTTGATTCCTGTCAATATCGAAGCATGTCGAAACAAGAGGTGTCGGAGAGCGGTGCCTGCTGCTCACCCCTGGCACGCGAACCCTTGACCGAGGACTGGGCCGGGGATCTGGCCCGAATGTTCAAGGCCCTCGGCGACCCGGTCCGGCTGCGCCTGCTCAGCCTCGTCGCCTCCCACGCGGGCGGCGAGGCGTGCGTGTGCGACATCTCCGCCACGATCGAGTTGTCCCAGCCGACGATCTCGCACCACCTGAAGGTGCTGCGCCACGCCGGATTACTGGACTGCGAACGCCGCGGCACCTGGGTGTACTACTGGGTGATCCCCTCCGCCCTGCAGCAACTGTCGGCGGTGCTGCTCACCGAGGGCGGACCCGTCGTCCCGTCCGAAGCGTGCGCCACGGAGGTGCCGGCATGAGTGAGACCGCCACCGAACACCCGGCCGTCGTCGGGAAACTCTCCACCCTCGACCGGTTCCTGCCGGTGTGGATCGGCGTCGCCATGGTCGCCGGACTACTGCTGGGCCGGATGATTCCCGGCCTCGGGGACGCCGTGTCCGCGGTGGAGATCGACGGCATCTCGTTGCCGATCGCGCTCGGACTGCTGATCATGATGTACCCGGTGCTCGCCAAGGTCCGCTACGACCGGCTCGACACCGTCACCGGCGACCGCAAACTCCTCGTCGGCTCGTTGGTCCTGAACTGGGTGCTCGGGCCCGCGCTGATGTTCGCCCTCGCCTGGCTGCTGCTGCCGGACCTGCCCGAGTACCGCACCGGCCTAATCATCGTCGGCCTGGCCCGCTGCATCGCCATGGTGATCATCTGGAACGACCTCGCCTGCGGTGACCGCGAGGCCGCCGCCGTGCTGGTCGCAATCAACTCGGTGTTCCAGGTGCTCATGTTCGCCGTCCTCGGCTGGTTCTACCTCTCGGTCCTTCCCGGCTGGCTGGGTCTCGAACAGACCACCATCGACACCTCGCCGTGGCAGATCGCCAAATCGGTACTGATCTTCCTGGGCATCCCCCTGCTCGCCGGCTACCTGACCCGCCGTTTCGGCGAAAAGGCCAAGGGCCGTGAGTGGTACGAGTCCACGTTCATCCCGAAGATCGGGCCCTGGGCGCTGTACGGGCTGTTGTTCACGATCGTGATCCTCTTCGCCCTTCAAGGTGAGCAGATCACCTCCCAGCCGTGGGACGTCGTCCGCATCGCCATTCCGTTGCTGGCGTATTTCGCGATCATGTGGGGCGGCGGCTACGCCCTCGGCGCGGCCATGGGTCTGGGTTACGAGCGCACCACCACCCTGGCGTTCACCGCCGCGGGCAACAACTTCGAACTCGCCATCGCCGTGGCCATCGCCACCTACGGCGCCACCTCCGGTCAGGCGTTGGCCGGTGTCGTCGGACCGCTGATCGAGGTCCCCGTCCTCGTCGCCCTGGTCTACGTGTCCCTGGCGCTCCGTAACCGCTTCACCCACTCGACTGGTTTCACCCCCGAATCTGCATCTGTGACGAAGGAGTCCTGATGTCCGACAGCCCGCTCGAGAAGGAACTGTTCCCCTCGCTCCACCGGGCAGGGCCGGAACTGCTGATGCCCCAGGCGGTCCTCTCGCGCACCGCCGCAGACCTGGCCGAACCTACACCGGCGTCTTCTCCCCGCAGACGGTGGAGCGGTACGTCTTCGAGTCCTACACCGCGCTGCGGCGCACCTCCAAGGTGCACACCCACCTGACCACCTTGGCCGGGCGGTTCGCCGCCGACCGGCTCACCGCCCTGGCCCAATCACAGGGTGCGGCACCGAAGGACGTCCCGGAGGTGCTGTTCGTGTGCGTGCACAACGCCGGGCGTTCCCAGATGGCCGCCGCCCTGCTCGACCACCACGCCCGCGGGCGGGTGCATGTCCGTTCCGCCGGGTCCGCCCCCATCCACGCGATCAACCCCACCGTTACCCTGGCGATGACCGAGGTCGGGATCGACCTGGGCGCCGAGTACCCGAAGCCGCTGACCGACGACGTCGTCGCCGCCGCCGACGTGGTGGTGTCGATGGGCTGCGGCGACGCCTGTGCGATCTACCCGGGCAAGCGGTACCTGGACTGGGCCCTCGCCGACCCCGACGCGCAACCGCTCGACGTCGTGCGGGTCATCCGCAACGACCTCGACACCCGAGTCCGGGCTCTGCTGCGCGAACTCACCACCGTCCCGGCCTGACCCGGACCAGACGTCCCCGACCCGTTTTTCGAAAGGACTTCCCTCATGTCCAAGCCCTCCGTGTTGTTCGTCTGCGTCCACAACGCCGGCCGCTCCCAGATGGCCGCCGGATTCCTCACTCATCTCGCCGGTGACCGGGTCGAGGTCCGCTCCGCCGGGTCCGCCCCCGCGAAGACCATCAACTCCGCCGCCGTCGAGGCGATGGCCGAGATCGGCATCGACATCTCCGCCCAGTCCCCGAAGATCCTCACCCCAGACACTGTCCAGACCTCCGACGTGGTCATCACCATGGGCTGCGGCGACGCCTGCCCCGTCTTCCCCGGGATCAGCTACCGGGACTGGGCCCTCGAGGACCCGGCCGGTAAGGGCGTCGACGCGGTCCGCCCGATCCGCGACCAGATCAAGTCCAAGGTCGAAGCGCTGATCGCCGAACTCGTCCCCGCCACCGCCTGAACCCGGGTGACCATCGTGAGTAAGCCCTCCGTGTTGTTCGTGTGCGTGAAGAACGGCGGCAAGTCCCAGATGGCCGCCGGCCTGATGCGCAAGGCCGCCGGCGATGCCGTTGACGTGTACTCCGCCGGCACCACACCCGGCGCCGCCGTCAACGCCCTCTCCGCCGAATCCTTGCTGGAGGTCGGCGTCGACATCACCGGGCAGACCCCGACGCTGATCGACCCGCAGCTGGTCCGCGACGTCGATCTGGTGGTCACCCTCGGCCGCGAAGCCCGCGTCGACCCGGTGGACGGCACCCGGTTCGAGAACTGGGACACCATTGAGCCGTCCGAGCGCGGTATCGACGGCATCGAGCGGATGCGCCTGGTGCGTGACGACATCGCCACCCGCATCGACGAGCTCGCCGCCCAGCTCCGCACCACCCAGCCCTGATACCCGAGGAGAACCCGCTCGTGAGCACCATCGAAATTTTCGAACCCGCCCTGTGCTGCAACACCGGCGTCTGCGGCGACGACGTCGACCAGGCGCTGGTCACCTTCTCCGCCGACATGGACTGGGTCCGCTCGAAGGGCGGGAACATCGCCCGATTCAACCTGGCCAGCGAACCGCTCGCCTTCGCCGAGCGTGAACCCGTCACCGCGTTCCTGCAGGTCTCCGGATCCGAGGGCCTGCCCCTGGTGCTCGTCGATGGTGTCACCGCGATCACCGGCCGCTACCCCGACCGGACCCAGCTCGCCAAGTGGGCCGGCATCATCACCGACACCCCGGACCCGGTCGTACCGGCCGCGACCGCGATGCTCGGGGTCACCGACACCACCGACGCCGGATCCTGCTGCGCCCCCACCGACACCACCGGAACCAGCTGCTGCTGAAAGGCTTTGCCTGTCATGAAGTTTCTCGACGCCCCGCCCCGCTTCCTGTTCTTCACCGGTAAGGGCGGGGTCGGGAAGACCTCGATCGCCTGCGCCGCAGCGATTCACCTCGCCCGCGCCGGCCGCACAGTGCTGCTGGTCAGTACCGACCCGGCCTCGAACGTCGGGCAGGTCTTCGGGCTGACCATCGGCAACACCATCACCGACGTTGCCGCCGCGCCCGGGCTCTCGGCCCTCGAGATCGACCCGGAGCAGGCCGCCGACGCCTACCGTGAACGGATCGTCGGACCGGTGCGCGGGCTGCTGCCGGAGAAGGAACTGGCGTCGATCACCGAGCAGCTGTCCAGGTCGTGCACCACCGAGATCGCCTCGTTCAACGAGTTCACCGCCCTGCTCACCGACCACGACACCGTCGCAGGGTTCGACCACGTGCTCTTCGACACCGCCCCGACCGGGCACACCATCCGGTTGCTGCAACTGCCCGGCTCGTGGACCGACTTCCTCAATGATGGCAAGGGCGACGCCTCCTGCCTGGGCCCGATGTCCGGGCTCGAGAAACAGCGCAGCATCTACGCCGACGCGGTCGCCGCCCTTGCCGATCCGCAGCGCACCCGGCGAGTCCTCGTCGCCAGGGCGCAGCGGGCGGCGCTCGCCGAGATCGCCCGCACCCACACCGAACTCGCCGACATCGGCCTGAGCCACCAGCACCTCGTCATCAACGGCCTGCTCCCCGAACCGGAGGACGGTGACGAACTCGCCGCCGCGATCCACCGACGCGAACAGGCCGCCCTCGCAGAATTGCCCGCAGCCCTGACCGGCCTGCCGCTCGATCGGGTGCAGCTCAAGGCCACCAACATGGTCGGCATCCGCGCACTCGAGAGCCTCTTCACCCACGCCGACTCCATTGCCGCGCCGGCCACCACAGCCCCCATGTCCGAGGTGCCGAACGCGTCCCTGTCCGCCCTGATCGACGAACTCGCCGACGCCGATCACGGGCTGATCATGTGCATGGGCAAGGGCGGGGTCGGCAAGACCACCCTCGCCGCCGCGATCGCCGTCGCCCTCACTCAGCGTGGCCACCAGGTGCATTTGACCACCACCGACCCGGCCGCCCACCTGACCGACACCCTCGCCGGAAACCTCGACGGCCTGCAGGTCTCCCGCATCGATCCGGCCGTCGCCACCGCGCAGTACCGGGACCGGGTGCTGGCCACCAAGGGCGCCGCCCTCGACGAACAAGGCCGCGCCACCCTCGCCGAGGACCTGGCCTCCCCGTGCACCGAGGAAGTCGCTGTGTTCCAGGCCTTCTCCCGGGTCATTCACGAATCCCGGCGGAAGTTCGTCGTCGTCGACACCGCCCCCACCGGGCACACCCTGCTCCTCCTCGATGCGACCGGGTCGTATCACCGGGAGATCGCCCGGCAGATGGGTGACAACACGAATTTCACCACCCCGTTGATGCGGCTGCAGAACCCTCATGAGACGAAGGTCCTGCTGGTCACGCTCGCCGAAACCACCCCCCGCCTCGAAGCCGAAGGCTTGCAGGCCGACCTGCAGCGCGCCGGCATCGAGCCGTGGGCGTGGGTGGTCAACAACTCCCTCACCGTCGCCCACCCCACCTCGCAGCTGCTCCGGCGGCGGGCCGCAACCGAACACAGTGAGATCGACGCCATCACCGCCGCGCACCACCGGATCGCAGTGGTACCGATGCTGGCCACCGAACCGGTCGGAGTCGATGCCCTGGCCGCGATAGTCGAACCCGCTCGGACCGTCCCGGTGAACTGACGCGTCGTCGGCGGGGTCGCCGCCGTGTGAATGCCCGCGTTCGCCGACCCGGTTGTGCCCATCCGCCGAGACCGAGGGCGCCGGCAGCCCACTGGGCGAGTGCTGGTCAGCAGCAGGGGGTCGTGGTGACGGGCTGCTGCTCACCGACCTGGGCGGCGGACTCGCCGGAACGCAGATCCAGCACGCTGGCGTCCCGCCCTCAGCCGGAGGTCAAAGGCAGCAGCGCTGGGGCTGGATTCAGCGCCTACTTCGGGGGTGAGTCGATAGCCGCTGACATGGCCCCCACCAGAGACTGCGCCTCCCGTCGCGAAACACCACCGGACCGCCATACGGCAGCCAGGTGAACCGTGGACCCGGGCAATACGGGGCCGCCACCCGACTCACCACCGGGTCGGCCACGCATATGCCCTCGTCGCCGCGCCACATATCAGGCCAAGGCCCCCAGCCGCACGACATCGAAGCTCGGCAGCCCAGCGCCACGCGCAAGGCCGCGCCAACACCCCGACTCCGCAGCACGTTATGACTTTGAACTGGAGAGACCGATGTTGCGGTCCAACCGCCTGGGCCTGAGACGCTTGGGTACCGACATCACGGCATCTCTCGCGGCTCCGTCAGAACCGCAGACAACCAGCAACGGAGTGCGCTCGGGGATCGGTAAGGCGCGGAACTTCTGGTCGGCTACTCGACCGACAACCACGTCCAGGGCGTACTCGGTGATGCGCTTGTTGATTCTGTCTGCCAGCTCGTCGGCTTCGGCTCCGACGACTCGCTCTCTCTCCACAACACCATCCCAGCCCGTTGCAGGCCCGAACCACATCACGGTGCGAGGACTGATAGGCATCACGATCTCGAGGGCTGTCGCAATGCTTCGTGGCTGCGTCGGGTAGACATGCACGAGTCGGCGGATCTCGCGTCGCCGACGGCCCTTCCGCGTGGCGGCGCGTTTGAGTTTCTGCTCGAACTCTTCCTCGCTCATCGAGCAGTCAGGCGAGTGATGGACATCGTCATCGGCGGTGATCACCACGACCGGCTCGTCACCGATCAGGTGTCGCTTGCCAGGGTGATGGGACCACCTCGTTGCCACGAGCATGGGACCACCCGAAGGTGTCATCGAGCATCGACCTCGCCTTCTGAACTGTCAACCGCGCCATGCCCCGGACGGGTGCGTTGCCGGTAGGACGGGCCCTCGATGACGAGGGTGTGCGCCGCGGAGGTGAGCCGGTCGATCGCCGACTGCGCCAGCAGGGCATCGGTGGTCATCGACAGCCACTCATCAGGGGACCTATTCGAGGAGACGATCGTCGCCTTGCGGCGATGCCGCTCCACGACCAACTCGTAGAAGTCGTTGGTCTCGGTCGCGTCCAGGGGCCGAAGCGCAAAATCGTCGAGGACCAGGAGATCGACGGTGGCGATGCGCCGCATCTCCGCCTCGACCGAGTTGTCCAGCCGGGCGGCGCGCAGCCGGGCGAACAGCTTGTCCGCCCGCGCGCAGAGCACCGTCATCCGGCGCCGGATCGCGACGTGCCCGAGGGCGGTCGCCAGGTGCGTTTTTCCGACCCCCACCGGACCCAGAACCAGGACCGAGTGGCCGGCCTCGGCGAACCGCAACGACACCAGATCCGAGAGCAGGGATCGGTCGTAACGGAGGTCGTCGAGAGCGTTCCAGGTGTCGATCCGCATCGACTGATCCAGACCGGCCTTCGCCGACCGCAAAGTGGCCGAACGTGATTCCCGCCGGGACACCTCATCGGCGAGGAGCAGTTCCAGGAACGCGACGTGGCTGAGTTGGTGCTGGCGGGCCAGCGCCAGTCGCTCGGGCAGGGTGTCCTTGAGGGCGCCGAGCTTGAGGGCCTTGAGAAGGGCGATCAGGTCGGCGCCGATCGGATCGACCGGCCCCGCGGGTGTGTGTGGGGTGGTCATCGTGTCTCCTTCGTGTCGGTGTTGCCCCCGGCGATCACCGTCAGATGCCCGGTCCTCTCGGTGGCGACGCCGGTCCCGGCAGTGGCGACGGTGGTCCTCTCGGTGGCAACACCGGTCCCGGCAGTGGCAACACCGGTCCCAGAGGTGGCGGGGGTGGTCCTGTCGGTGGCGAACTCGGCGGGGTCGCGGGTGAACCGGGACGGTGCCGCCGACCCGGCGGCCGGCAGCAGCGGTGCGGTGGTCTCGGTGGCGCGTTCGAGCATCGAGGCGATCTTGCTCACCGACACCACATCCAGATCCAGCGCCGTGCTGCACGCCGCTTCGACTGGGCCGGGCCCGTAGCGGCGGACCAGCCCGAGCAGCCGGTAGACCGCCCGCATCCGGATCCAGGGCAACGGATCGTCGAGCAGTCTTTCGGCGTAGATCCCAACGCAGCGGCCGTGCCCGGCGCAGGTGCCGATCAGCCGGTCCAGATCTCGCATCGCGTATCCGATCTTCTCGGTGGGCAGATCCTCCGGGTCGGTGCTGCGCCCACCGGCGGGCTGGCGCGGGTGCACCTTCACCAGGTTTCCGCGGGCGTAGAACTTCACCAGCGCACTGTCCGCCCGCACCTCGAGGATCGAACCGATCCACTGTCCCGGGATCGAATACAACGCCCTGGCGACCTCGGCATGAAAGTCGCGGTGCACCTTCACCTGTTTGAAGATCGGCACGTCGTAAACCGGCGGAACGGCCAGCAGCATCGGTGCCTCGTCCTCGTCGAACACCTCGAGCGGGCGGGCGGCGGTGGTGCCGTGCGTCCGCATCCCCGCGGTGTCACGGCACCACGCCTCGGCACGCTGTTGCGCCTCGGCTAGATCAGCGAATTCCTCACCAGCCCAGTAGTTTCCACGTACATATTGAACTGCTCTTTCGACCCTAGGTTTGTCTTTCGGCGATCGGATCCGGGCCGGATCCGTGACGAACCCGGTGTGCTGGGCGTAGTCCAGCCACCCCTGCGACAGCCGCGCATTGACCGCGTCCGCGTCGGCCACCACCGGTCTCAGGTTGTCGGGGATCAGGACCTTGAACACACCACCGAAGAAGGTCCACGCCGCTTCGCAGCCGGCGATCACCGCCGCCAGGGTCTGCGAGTACGTCAGCCACACGAACATGTGCCGCGAGTACACGGCGGTGAAGATCAGCGCGTGCACCTTGCGGCGCCGCCCGGTGTCCGGGTCGGTCAGATAGCCCAGGTAGCCGAAGTCGATCTGGCATTCGCTGCCGGGATCGCCGTCGACGATGCGGACGGTGGTGTCCTTGCGGCCGAAACCGCACCGCTCGGTGGCGAATCGGTGCAACGTCCGATACGGCACCACACAGCCCTGACGGGCCAGCAGTGTTTCGATCTTGGTGATCGTCAGCGGTGGATGCGGCCCGTCGCCCGCGACCCACGCCCGAATCTGGTCCTCGAACCCCAGCAGCTGGTCCCAGGCGGCGCCGTGTCCGCTCGGGCGGGCCGGGCGCACCGCCTCGATCACCGCGCCGATCAGCCCATCGTCGAGGGCGTCGACACAGTCGCCGCGCTGCAGCCCCGCGGCCTGGGCGGCCTCGATGTACCGCCGGGCCGTTTTGCGGTCCACCCCGCAGTGCGCCGCAATCGTGCGCAATCCCGGCGGCCGGGACCCGGGCACCCCGAGCCAGATCCGGAGCACTTCCTTGACTTCGTTCACATTGACCTCCCGAAACGCCATGCCCGTCCGCCTTCGTGACCGGGGATACCGACACGACGATCAAACGAGCGATCCGACGGGACTTCGGCGCGACGCGCCGGGTGGTCCCATGACTGGCAATCCGAGTGGTCCCATGAGGGTGGCAGAAATCAGGTCAAGACGGTCCCATGCTCATGGCAGGCGACAATCAGGAACAGCGGACGGTCGATGGTGATCAGACAGAAGGGCCGGTCCATCAGCAGATCGGTCAGTGTGTTGGCCATCGGGCCGATGGTGCTGATGTGCTCGTTCTGATGTGGTACGAACTCGAGAGTCCGTAGCTCGTCCTCGGTAATATTCGAGGCCAGCTGGCCGGCAGCCATCGTCTTGCCGTACCAGTCGGCCATCAATTCGTACTCACGTCGCCGACGAGGGCTGCGTGCCATCTGAAACGCAACGAATGTCGCCAGGTGCTCGAACTGTTCAGGCGTCAAGGTTGTTGACACCGAGTAGGGGTTGTTCAGGTGCTCGAGCACTCTCGCAGCTTGCCCTTCGACCACGCTCAACAACTCCTCCATACTGGAGTCGAGTTGTCCGTCGGTCGCCAGGAATGTGTAGAAGTCGGTGATCCCGACGTCCCGAATGTTGCGGACACCCTCCTTGAGGTCCTGCTTCTGCTTCACCCAGATCAACCCATTCGAATCTGCCCACTTCTCGAGCAGGAACTTCGGGATCACGTGGTGACGGGAACCCACCTTCCCGAACCGATCTATCGACCGCAGCCACGCTTCGCCGACCTCCATCATGGGTCAATTACAGCAATGAGGACCGACAGGATTCCCTTGCGTTGCTGACCAAGTCGCTCGGACGACACAAGTCCGGAACCGGTCCTCCCAACCATATTCGGTTCTTGACCGCCCCACCGAATCAGCCCCTCAGCCCCACACCCAGGGCTCAAACGAGCACGGAGGTCGGCTGCCTACCAGCTCAAGACTGAGACCTCCAGCGCGGCGCACGACACCGGACCCGACACAGGTCCGCCGTCCGAGTACTCAGTGCGCCGAGAGTCAGGTCCACGGTGTCCCGCTGGTCGATGCAGAAAAGACGCACGCCGCCCGGTCATCCGAAGATGCCACCACAATAGGCGAGGTGAACACCACGATCATCGTTGTTGATACGAACATCCTGTCGGCGTCGCCACGGTTGCGATCGCAGCCGTGGCAGCAACTACGCGAGTGGGCGTCGGGGCGGGGTGTGCAGGTAGTGGTGCCCGAGATCGTGGCGATGGAGACAGTGAATGTGGTGGTCCGAGATTGGCGGGTGCAGGCACAGAAGCTCGAAGCGCTCAAACTCGACCAACTAGGCCTGGCGGACGCCGTGGGGGCTATGGTCGAGGAGATCCGCCGCCAGTGCGTTGCGTACGCACAGGAGTTGCGCTCATCACTGTCAGATCTCGGGGCGTGTATCGCACCGGTGCCGACGAGCATCGATCACCTCGAAATCGCGCGGCGTTCGTCGGAGCGGCGAGCCCCGTACGTGGACAACCGATCGGATACGGAGAAGAAGTCCTCCGCGGCGTCACTGAAAGACGGGTACCGGGACACGCTGATTTGGTTCACGCTTCTGGCAACTGCGGCCGACAATCCGAACGCGGCGGTGTGGTTCGTCAGTGCGAATCGGCACGACTTCGGGAGACGCCTCAAGGGCAGAGACGACCCGAACGGGCCTACCCTCGACACTTTTCCGTTTCCGTGGCATCGACAGGCTGGAGGGAGAGTTGAGCGAGGTTGGCCTAATCGATCGGGTGCAGTACGTGCTCGGCTTGGATCGGTTGGTGCAGCATCTCGCGAGTGAGCATGCGCCGGTGCCGGTCGAGGAGTTCGCTCAGCGGCTAGAGAGGTGCGAGACATCGAATGTGATTTCTGAACAGTTGAGAGACCGTTTGCTGGGTGGCCGAATCGATCCGGAGAGTGGCGGATTGCCACTGACGACGGTGTGCTCGCAGATTGTCGATGTCGGTCATCCGGCTGAAGGGTGGCAGTTCAATGATGCGTCCGGCGCACGTGCCAGTGGGCCGTGGACAGCTCGGTTCCGAGTGGATGTGCCGGTGGTGATCAGTGTGGCCGGTGCGAGGGATATGCCAACGGATGTGTCGAAGCCAGTTCGTGTATCCGGTGGTCTCACAGTCGCGGAGGATGGTTCAGTCACAGACCTAGTGGTTGATGGGGTGGAGGCCCTGCCGGATGACGTGGGCCGCGCCGCGTGGCAACGGGTTCCTCGCGACTACACGGACGAGGCTTGGCTCTTCCCGTTCTCGGATGACGCACTCAAGATGATCGATCAGATGCTCCGTGGTGCGGTGAGTCCAGAAGAATCGATCGGGCGGATGGCGGACGGGTTTCAGACGCCGCCTGCCTTGATGGATGCGATAACCCGGGAGATGGGAGATGCGGAACCGCCACAAACTTGCGGGACCTTGCAATCTTCGTGAAGCAGCCTGAGGTTCAGGAAGCGATGGAGCGTGCATGGAGGGCGTGGAATGCGACGCGGCCGACTGAAGGGACGACGGACGGTTCGGGTACCGACACCAAGGGGTGAGGGCGCCTGCTCATCCCCACACTGGGTGCAGTTATAGGCCAGTTCTACGCTGACTGAGCGACGGGAGGACGCGCTTCGGCATACCTCGGAACATTTTGGTCGCAGCTCCGCTGACCCGTCGGGTTGCAGGATCTTCGTGCGCCGACCGATCACGGTGGTGCGAGATCGGCGACCGAGCGGTCATCTCCAGCTCCCACATACGCGTGACCGTCACGACGCCAACCTCCGGGCGTCGCCGGTCCGGGCGGACGGCATCGGCCACGATCCGGGCCAGCAGAGTCAATGCGGTCGTTTGGTCGCGCATCACCTGCAGCACCGGCCGCGCCTCACTGGTGAGAAGCATGGCCAGCTCGGAGCGTTGCTCGTCAGTGCGCGGGGCCGACCCAAGCCGGGCCGCGGAGGCTGTCCACCACTGGTGCAGGTTGATGCTGTTGTAGGTGGCCAACCGGACCCGGGTGGGCAGCGAGTTGTCCCAGTAGTCGCCGCGGCGGGCCGCCACCCAGTTGTTCTCCGACCAGTCGATCCCATAGTGCAGCAGCAACACCAAGCGCTCCGCCAACTGCGCGGCCGGATCGGCCAACGTCGGCAGTGGCGGAACCCCGGCCAGCCAGCGGTCGGTCACCGGAAACCTATGCTCCCCCAGAATTTCCATCAGCGCAGATCCTAGAGAAGATATGGAGTTTTCTCGAGTCTAGATGATTGATTCCTTGAACGGATCAGTGGTCGTAGGCGATCAGTGATCGCTTGGCAGTGGCGCCGATGTTCCAGTTGTGCCAGATGCCGGCGGCCATCGCCAGCACACGCTGGGCGACGCGGGCGAACACCCCGTGCGTGGTACGGCCACCGTGTTCCTCCAGGCCAAGCTGCCCTTTCAACGTGTGGTTGACCGATTCGATCCACTGCCGCACCCCGCCGAGATTGCCGTTCTTGTACGTTTCGTCCTTACGGTCCGGTCGCAGCAGCTGCAGACCCATCGCGGCGGTGGTATCGGCGAACTGTGCGCCGGAAAAGCCTTTGTCGGCGAGCAAGATCTGCCCCGACCGAATCAGGTGATGATCGCGTTCGAGCAGCGCGGTCACCACCTCACGCTCACCGAGCTTCGGATTCGCCAGGCACCACATGATCGGCATCCCGTCGCCCGCACAGACCAGATACAGCTTCAGCCCCCAGTAGAAGCGCGAATGGGAAGCGCAATAGCCGTACCCGGCGTGCCCGGCCAGGTCCGATCGCTTCACCGTTTCACGAGACATCCCGCAGGGCACCGGGGTGGCGTCGGTGATCCACAGGTCGTCGAACCAGGATGGTGAGATCCGCGCCAGCGTCTGAATTGCCTTGCACAGCAACCCTCGTGCCGCCCTGACACGTTTGTTGTAGTCCGACTGTCCGGGAATGTAGGGAAACAGGGCACGCAACTCGACGCTGTGGTGGGCGTGCCGGATCCACCGGCGTTCACAATCGAACCCGAGCAGCATCTGTGCCACGGCCAGGGTGAGCAGTTCGGCATCGCTGAGCACGGGCCGCCGACCCCGACCGGAGCGGGGTTCGACGACATGATCGTCGATGAGCACATACAGTTCGGTCAGGAGGGTTTCCAGTTCTTTGGTCACGCTTTGATCTTGGAAACCCTCCGCCTACTCCTCCTCCGCGACACGCTTCAAGGAATCAATCATCTAGTGAGTCGCACCTGCTCGCCGAGGGCCGCATTTGCGCGCGGAGTGTGGAGTGTGGAGTTGATCAGGATTTTTCGTCTTCTCGAGGGTCAGAGACTCGTCGGAAAGTGTCCGTCTACCCACCCGAGATCGGTGAGGTCTTTCCACAGCCATGACAATGCGAGTTTGGTCGCTGGTTTGCCGCTCTGCATGTCGAAGCGACCATGAGTGGGTGGAGAAGTTGGGAGCGAAAGCCTCGTACGGGGGGTATGCCTCGACGTAGGCCCTGAATGAGCCGTAGAGCGTGTCGCGGTCGTCGTCGATCTCCTGGACCCGTGCTTCGTCGTTCAAGGTCAGCGACACCGTCTTGACCCCGGGGCGACGTCCGTCCGGGCTCGGGGTGCCGGTCGGTTTGAGCAACCACCGAATTCCCGGCTCGATCGGTCCCGGAAATTCGAACGCACCGCGCTCACGGTGCGGGTGGTAGGAGATGTTCCCGTAGAACTCTGCGGGCATGAGACCGCGGCGTCCGAGAGTGTCTCCGAATCGGGGGGTCACGACCTGAGCGAGTTCGAGATAGCAGGTCATCGCCGCAGTGATGATCTGCTGCACGCGGTCAAGCATCCGCTCGGGTGTGAATGACCCCCAGGGCGTCGCATACGTCGGTGCGATATCGCCCTCCGGGTACAGGGGTGCAGTCGTCTCAGTTTCAGGTTTGAGCTGTCCGGGGAAGGCGAATTGCGCGCCTAGGATTCTGGTCTCGTCTCGCGCCTCATCCTGCGCGACTCCCGGTTGCTGCTGGCCGATTCGTTGAGCGATCCGAACGAAGCGGTCCGTCACGTCGCTGGCGAGGTGATCTCGCGAGGTTTCCCATACCCCGTTCAGCCCGGTCGGGACGGCGTGCCCGCGCGAGATCATCGGACGGTCCATCGGAATGTTGCCTGAAATCACCGGAGGAAGAACGTCGTTCGTTCCAGCATCGGACTCCAGCCAGGTCACCGACAGCTTGGAGTGTTTGATGTTGACTGCCACGGTCACCTTGTCGAGGTCCTGTGATCTGATGATCGAGAAGGGGAAGAATCACCCAGGATGCGGCACCTGGATTCCATCGCGCGATCGTCGCCATCACCGGGTCCACCCGAGTGGGTTCTCCTGCCGCGAGGACCATGGCGAACACATATTTCCAGCGGTCGAAGGCTCGCAGCGACGTCAGCAGCTTATCGACGTGTTCCTCCTCCTCGAGCAGAGCCTTCGCGGCGAACCACTGCTCGAAGATGGCGAGGGAGAAGGCGCAGTTCCGCCCAGTTGTCGTCACCAGTGACGAGTTCCGAATCTGTGCAGCCACGTCGGTTGTGGTGAACCGGGCGGGGTCGACAGCCTTTCCGGTGCGCACGGTCTCGACGGCGAGGCGCCGCAGGCCGGTGTAGAGGTCGTGGCCTTCGGCAGCGACGGCGTTCTCGACGACGCGATCGATCAGTTCGGGGATCCCGGTCGCGCCCTCGGTGGCACTGGCGTGCAGGGCTACCAGCAGGGCGAAGAACGACGCTCGATGGCGTCCTCGAGGTGCCGGCCCAGATGGCCGATCCGGTACCCGGCGACCAGTCGCATCAACCGGTCCGCGCTCGTCCTGCTCAGGGTGGGCACCGGAACGACTCGCTCGGTGACCTTCTCCTGCAATCTCGACGTCAAGATGATCCTCGACTTCGGCCACCTGGCGGCAAATTCGGAGGCTTGGCGGAGCGCGGTTGCCGCCTCGTCGGTGCGCTCGTCGAGGCCGTCGACCACCACGTCGACACCGAGACCGGGGAGGACGTCGAGGCCGACCTCGCCGACGATGAAATCACTGATCTTCCCGTCAACTTCCCTGACCGGCAACCACACCGGCACGGGCGCTGCCGGGTTCTTCGCGGCGTCCTCGATGCGACTCCGGAACCATTCTTCGGCGATATCGGACTTCCCCGATCCCAGCGGCCCGACGAGCAGGCGGTAGTCGCCGGCAGAGAGTTCACCGAGTTGCCGCGGAACCTGCACCCGCTCGGTGAGGGTCCGAGCGACCTGCTCCGGAGAGAGTCCGGCACCGAGGCGCCGGTGTTCGAGCCGTCCCCGAGAGACCGAGTTCAGACGGTCGAGGTACACGGGTCGGTCCGAGTTCTCGTACGGCGTGGTGGCTGCCGTGACGACGTGGGTGTTGTGCACGTGGTGGCCGCCGACGGTGACCGTGTTGCCGTCGCCGATCACACTGACCGTCTCTCGCGGCGTGCTGCCACTGGGCAGCGGATCGGAGTGCTCACTACCTCCGGCTGCTGACCCAAACGGCAGGGGCTCCACACGGGCCGAAGCCGGGGTGGGTTTCGGCAATAACACTGAAGGTTCTGCAGGCAGATCAGGCACAGGGACCCAACTCCGGGAGGATGTGCCGTGGCCAGTTGAGCAGCATGCGCAGCAGACGTTGGATGCCGCCGTCGGTATCGGCGAACTCTGTGACGTGAAACCGGTTGAGACGGTGCAGGTCCGCAGGAAGCGCATCCTCGGAGGAACCCGGAAGTACGACGATCAAGGTTCTCTTCTGAAAGTCGTGCTGGTTCTCGTTGAACCGGCCCTTGAGGGTGTCGGCCTCCACGACCGCGCCGGCGCCGGCGGTGGGTACGTTCGTCCCCTCCCACCGCTGTTTCCACGCCGTACTGACCGCGACGATGACGAAGTCGCTGTCGCGGACCATCTCCTGCCCCCATCGGGTCCAGTCGATCGAAGGGTCGCTCTGGTAGTACAGGTCGATGTGCGCGTCGATCCCGTTCGCGCGCAGACGCTCCACGAGGGACCGGACCGCGGTTTCCCACTCCTTCTCCTGCTCGCGGCTCCAGTCGGTGTTCTTGTGCGCCCAGCTGACCAGAGCAGTGGGTGGCATCGGCGAAGTCACCGGGCAACCTTACCGCAAACATGGCGTTGACACCATATGGTTTCAGATACATACTGGGTGTGTGAACGTCGACGCACCCGAGGACTTCTTCGACTGGCTCGACCGCATCGAAGCCAAAGCTCGCGGCGGGGACGAGCACGCCCGCAGAACACTCGCCCGCGCCGCCGATGCACTGTCCCAGCTCCGAGACCTCGACGGCCCACCCACCTCGGAAACCCCGGACCTCAAACGCGTCCGCCAGTCCCGCAACTACCAGGTATGGCGCACCGCCCACCCCTTCGACCCGTCCATCGCCTTCCGGCTGATCTGCTGGTTCCCGCCGAACAGCGACACCGTTGTCGTCGCCCTCTTCGCCGCCGACAAAGCACGCATGGGAGACGTGTTCTACAACAGCGTCGGCCCCCGGGCCGACACCGCGATCCGCGAATGGCTCCACCAAACCCGAGGAGAGGACCCGTCATGACCGAACCCACCCCGCGCACCCGCTTCCGCCGCGCCAACGACCGCATCGACAAGCTCGTGAGCGACCCGTTGATCGCCGACGAGGTGCGCAGCTACCGCGGCGAGCGTGAGACCGTCAACCGCATCCACGCCGAAGGGCTCGCCGACATCCGTAAGGCCAGCAATCTCACGCAGCAGCAAGTCGCCGCCGCCCTCGACACCGACCAAGGAACCGTCTCTCGCATCGAACGCCGCGACGACCTGTTGCTGTCGACCCTGCGGCAGTATCTCGCCGCGACCGGCGCCGAGCACCCGAAAATCGTCATCGAGAAGGACGGTGTCGAAATCACCCTCGACCTCGACGCCTTCGCCTGAACATCGCCAGCAAACCCACAGCCCACCTCCAGCCGACGTAGGAAGGCCGCACAGGCGGCCGGCAACCACCATCGCCGGGCAGGCACCATCCACGCCACGGTCCGCAGACGGCCCGACAAGGGGCCCTTTGTCACGTTCGACTGGCACGGATCCCGACCTGCCACCACGGATCGGCACGGCGCCACGCACTCAACTCTTCCCAGTCGTCGAAGAACATCGCCCATTGATCCGCGGGAATCCGTTGCAACAGCGCGTAGCTCGGGGAATCGTCGCGGAGCATCGTTTCGGTGAGGCCATGTGCGCGGAGCCGGCGCATCACCTGCAGCCGAGCGGCATCCGCAGCGAGCGGCGCCGAGATTGTCACGTCGCCGGCGCGCCGCAGCCGGCGGCGTCGAGGTACTGCTCGGTGACTTCCCCAGTCTCCCGAGCCATCCAGGTCAACTCCCCCAACCCGTCATCCCCCACCGTCGACAAGTCCACGCACGCGGCCATCGGCCCGCGCACGCACACCAACGCCAACTCGTTCTCCGACAACGCCTGCCACAGCTGTTCGACCGCGGACGACCCCATACCGCTATTGAACCGCACCAGTGCGGGAGCCGGATCGGTCGCGTCGCACCTCACCACACCCCGACCGTTGGTGATGCCGGCGCATTACCGCCCATATGGGCTATCAGATCCCCTACCCGGTCCGCTCGGCCAGCTGGGGTTCAGAGCGGATTCCACCAGGCGACGAAGGCGTTCCACTCAGCGATCAGCGGCCACACACCGGCCCTCGAGGGGATTCGCACCGAACAGGTCGGGAAGCAATCCGATCATCACCGTCTCCTCAGAACTGGTTCCACCAGGTCGCCACGCGTTCCACCACGTCCACGGCCAGAACGTCACGTCACCGACCTGATTCGGAACGTCGAACACGATGCCAGTCATGACATTGCTCCTTCAGGCTCGGCCCCGACCCATGCTGGACATCGGTACCGCCACTCCCAGCGCTACACACCGCGCCGGCGGCACCGCTTCGGGCAGTGCCCGTAGCCTGGTCAGTTGTGGGGAACACACCCGAACCCGGTCTGGACCTGACGGTCCTGCGAAGACTGCGCACACCCGGCGCCGATACCTACGACCCCGCGATCCCGAGGCGGTCCGCGCCGCCGAAAGTCGCGCGCGGAGCTGCGGAAACGACATGTCCCCACTGCAGAAGGGAGACCGGCTGCGCCGGCAAGCCCGAAATGGGAAGGTGACCGCGCAGTCCAGGATGTGGCCGCGGCGGCCCCACCGTTCCACGGTCTGAATCTCCCGGTCCGCCCGCTGCACCTTGCGAGCTCATCTTCTCCAACTGCTGCGCATCTGTAGGGCTTGACACTCGCGGCGACCTGGCAGCGACTGACCTGACCGTGTCCAGTGTGTCTCACGTCCCGTCGGGCCTTGCCCGTCCCACTTCGCTGGCATTTCCGCATGCTACGTCCGTGTACTCGGCCTCCGGCCGCGAATCGCGCCCCACGCTGGCCGACGACAGCACGAGGCAGGATGAGGTTATGAGCGACGGAGTTCTCTATGACGGCTATTGCGGTGAGCCCATCGCCTGGGCGCGGGTCGGCGAGCCTGTCATCGGGCATGGAGCCTGTCATCGGGCATGAGTGGACCGAGCACGGTCACGTAGCGATTACCGGGCGTCTGGGCCCGGCCGAAGCGGTACGGAAATACGGCCCAGTCACAGAGGTGATCCTTGGCCGGAACGGCGGCTTCAAGTCGGTCACCTACGGTGCCACGAGGTTCGTCTCCCGGTTCGTGGACCCACGGGGTACCGGGCTCGATGACGACGCTGCCATCGTTGTAGACGACCCCGCCAGACAGGACTACCAGTGCCCGGTCTGCAACGCCCTGCCCGGTGCGGGGTGCGTGAACAAGAAGGGGCAGCCCTGTGCGACCCACAGTAAACGGTCCCACGGGCGCAGCCGCTGGGAGATCGAGCGAGCACAGGAAGCGGACCGGATCGCCCGTGAGGAAGCCGAAGCCGCCGAGCAGTGGAAACACGATATGGCTACCCCACCCGTCGTCGGCGCAATGCTAGAGATCAAGCGATGGAAGCCGGCCGGGCCCCGGCATGGGAGCAGGTTCCCGACATCCCCCACCGCGTCACTGTTGCGCGAACCTACGCCAACCACACGGTTGGCGGTACTACTGAGAGCGGCGAGCACATATTGCTGGCGCGCAACGAATTCACCGGCGATTGGCACGTCATCTGCGGCCAACCAACGTCTATGCGGTTGCCGTGCAAGAACGGCGGCACCGGAGTGCAATGTCGGATCCGGCACAAGGAAGGACTACACCTGCGCGAGGACACGCCGTGGGATTGAAGCACCGAGGGCGATAAGGTTTCCCGGTTGACCGCCTGCCACGCTCGGACGCGACACCGAAGGGGCGGTCAGCCGCGGAAGCGGCTGTACCGCTGATCAAACCAGCGCTCACTCCCACGCGTCTGCGTTGCCGCCGACAGCATGAGCTGAATCTGATTCGCGCGCTGTCCGATGTGGATTCGCCGTTGGGGGTGTTGACCGGCGGCGACGGCATGTCCCCCGCAGGACATCGGCTGTGACTGTCGCACCGCCGAGATTCGTCGCGCCGCCGCCGAACGGGCACTTTTCGACTCGGGGCAGGATTGGATCGTGAACCACCGAACCGCAGCAGACCTCGAACGTGAACTCGCCATGCTCGCCTCCGTCCGCGACCGCCTCCGATCTTCGGAAGGCGACGACTTCCGCATCCCGACCACCGCGGTCGACCACGTTCTCGACGAGCGCTACAGCTACAGGGATCCAACCGTGACTCCGACCCGAGCACGCCCGGGACGGTCTACGTAGCGGCCACCCGGGGGCGTCCGGGCGAATCCGCAGGCCATCACCTTCAAACGCATCGTCGACACCCCGGAACGACATACCCCTGGTGACGTACACGCCACCACCGGTACGGGCTTCGGGCACTCCGGACCGGCGCAACGAATGCAACGGTGTATGATAGTGGTGCAAACGTAGCAAGGAGCGCTCGATGTCCACCTACCGATCAACCCCTCCCAGGCGGCACCACAAGCTTGCCGGGCACCGCCTGCGCCGAGACACCGTGACCGGCCGCTCCACGTACGTCCTTGACAACCCGCAGACCACTCCATCGCCGGACGAACGGCGGTTGTCCGATCTGTCGACGCCCGAACTGATCGACGTCGTCGCCTCCGAACTCGCCGCCCGCCCCGAGATGCACCTGGTCCGCAACCAGGTCACCGCGCTGCTGGCGATGGCACCGACCCTGACCGACCGCACCCAGGCCGCCCGGATCGGCGCCGACCTCGTCGACGACGCCATCGAACAAGCCGAAATCGAGCAAGCCGCCCGCCGGCACATCCTCGACCACCCGATGCTCACCGCCGGCCAGGTCGCCGCCGTCCTGCACCGACCCGCAGCCGATCGCACCGTCGCCTCCCGCCTGCGCACCACCGGCAAGGTCGTCGCCCTCCCGGTCGGCAACAGCTACCGGTATCCGGCGTTCCAGTTCGACGACGCGACTGCCTCGGTCCGCGAGGCCGTCGCCGCCGTGAATGAGCTCCTCGGTGCGGCCGCCGACCCGTGGGGGGTGGCGTCGTGGTGGCTGACCCCGTCCACCCGCCTCCCGAAGGGGCAGACCCCGGCCGACCTCGCCGCCGACCCCGACCCCGCAGCCCGTGGGAAGCTCGAGCGGCTCGCCTCGGCGGTGCTGCCCGACTGATGCCGAATATCGAACCACCGGCCGCAGGTTTACTCCGGCCGGCGCACCGGACCGTGCTCGACGCCGGAACCGTGGTGTGGCGGGTGCACAGCAGCCACCGTGCCGCACACGTCCCCAACCCGAGCGCGCAGCCCGACGAGCTCGCGGGCGGGCGGTTCGACTCCCTCGACGGCAGCTACGCCTACCTCTACCTCGCCGACAGCCCCGAGGGGGCGATCGCCGAAACCATTTGCCGGGACCTGCCCCTCGATCCCACCATCGCCCGGATCGTGCCCGCCAGTGCGGTGGCCGGCCGCACCCTGACTGCCCTGACCGTCACCCGCCCCCTCACCGTCGCCGCACTGCACGGCCCCCACCTCTCGGCGGTCGGACAAGATCTCTGGCTCACCAAATGCGAGGCACGGCTTTACGTCACGACCCGCCGGTGGGCGCACGCCATCCTTGCCGCCGATCCCGATATCGACGGGCTCGCCTACCGGCCCCGGCACAACGAAGACACCCTCGCCTGGGTCCTCACCAGTGATCCGGCGATCACACCCCACCCCGCCCTGACCCTCGACCCCACCACCACGCCCTTGCCGCTCGACCGCGGGCCCGGCCGTGACCTGGCCGCCAGGATCGTCGCCGACCACAGCGCCATCCTCTCCCCCACCTGAACCGGAGCACGGCCCTGGCCGCGGCCGACGCACATGGAGTATGTGCTCTCGCCTACGCACGGACACTTCACACGCGGCCAGATCCGCAGTCCGACACACGGAACCAAGCACCGACCGCAACGAGTACGTCACCAGGACCTCCAGCGGCATTGATGTGGCCTGCCGCTCCGGATCCGCGGGAATTCGTGAACACGACCTCGGCGTGACCGAGCCCCAGATGCGCAGCCGTGTCATCGAGTTCGATTCCGGCTCGTTCACGGTCGGGCACACCACAGAATGGTCGCGGCCGCTTCACCCAGACTCGCGGATTACCGCCCATGGGTGAGGAGAGGTGTGTGCACGCTCACTTATGCCATAAAACTGTTAGCACTCTCACATGGAGAGTGCTAAATTCTCCAGAGTCGATCACACACGAAACCGTGAGCGTCCCTCGCACCGAGGTGCACTCACCAGCCCCGACACCACGCCCTCGTAAGGAGGATCATGACCGCCCCTGCCGCCCCGTGTGAACCACCTGCCACCAGCGACGGGTGGTCCTCCGCAGACGCACCTCAGCGCCCGAGGCGACGTGCTTCACGGTTACCCACCGTGTCGATCGTGCTGGGTGCGTTGTCGATTCCGTCGTTCTGGGTGTTCGGGCTCGGGTTCGCCCTCGGCCTGTGCGCGGTGATGTGCGGGGCCGTCGCCACCACCCGGACCGCCGTCGCCGACGACGAGGCGGCCTCCCTGCGGGCGTTGCTGGGCATCGTCGCCGGAGTCGCCGGCATCATGATGTCCGCGATCGCACTCTTCCCCCTACTCGAATACCTGTGACAGGAGCACCCAACCCTCCTCGATGGGAAGAATCCGTGCCGCCGGTGACCGCCGCCCAGATCCGGCCCGAGACCGGCAGCGACGGCGCCACACCGGAGGTCCCGGCCCTGGTCGAGGGCCGGGAAGCTGGCATCGCCATACCCCTCGGCCTGGCGCTGCTGACCATTCTGGTGTGGGCCGCTGTCCTCGGCTCGTCACCGCTCGCCCTGTTGATACTTGTCGCAGTCGCCGGCATCGCCGCCCTGACCGCCGCCGCACTCTGACAAGCCTGCGCCGGACACACCCCGCCCCGAACCGGTCGAAGACGACGCCGGCCGGCCCCGCGCCGGTCACCTCCAGTACCCGCTCGCACTCGGCGCCGTACACCAACCGCCCCTCGCAGCAATCCGCGGCCCGGGCTGGCCGAAAATAGTGTGATGGTGTGGATCACACTCCCTGGACTTCGATGCCGCCGCTCACGAAAATCAGAAATGCGCCGCTCGTCATCACGTGCAGGTTGTCCGTGTAGCGCCCCTGCCAGCTGATCTTCATCGTTGGCGGGGGCTGCGCTTGGCTGCGCCACAACACCTCTCGCAGCCACACCCCGGGCCACGGCTACGTCGCGCCGGTACCGCCGTCACCTTTTCCGGCACCGCTCGCGTCCACCATCGACCTCTCGCGACACTGTTCATATCCTGCGCCACGCACCTGCCGTGCGTCACTACGCGGGAACAACGCGGTGCGTGCGCGGTCCCCCCTGGCCACCGGTCACGGGAGGTGGGCTCATACCGCTGCCTTACTGTGTTCCCGGTGGGAATCGAACGAATATCACTGGAGCTGCCGACCGGCTCGGCTCTCGATGAGGTGGAGGCGAAGGCCGCCGCGTCGTTGCGGGCCCAGGGCATCCGCCCCTTCTCCGATCTGTCCCTCCAGACGACCCTGACCACCGGAAACCCCGACCTCAGCCGGTACACCCTCACCTACTGGGTGGACGACCACCCCCGCAACTGATCGTCTCCCGACGACACCGACCACCGCCACGCAGGACGACGATGTGACCGGTCCCCAGGGGTGAGTCGGCCCACCCGCCGCGATCAGTTCTGTCGGCCCGCAACCATAGGCCCTGACCTCAACCGACCACCGGGCGATACCTCGCGAGGGCGAGAAGGGACCGCACATACCCCGCCTCCGCAACACCCGTCACCTCGTCATGGCGCTATCCGCAGAGCTCTCGGATGGCCTCGAAGGAGACACTCTTGACCCAGAACCCGTTCACGAGTGCCTGAGGGGCGACCCCTGACTCACTCCGAGACACCAGCATCTCGCGTGTTACCTGGACGGTAAGCCATGTTGTGTCGGCTGGGTGAGCCGTAGGACGCGCACCGACAAACGCTGGGATCTCTCTCCGCCAACTCACCTTCGGTCATGTCCGGCAACTTGATGCCGTCGCCTCGCGGTTCCAGGACAGCCCCCAGGCCGCTGCCTGCGCCAATGCCATCACCGGGGACCAGTCCCGCGGTCGAGATCAGATTGGGTCGCCGAACCTCGCCGCAGCTCCGGGTCGGGTGTGAGATAGCTTCTCCTACGAGATGCCCTTCGTCGCGGCCGAATTGTTTCTATGACAAGTTACGTTCTTCCACTACGACAGGGCATTTCGCAGTTGCGACCCACCCACGGACTCATCCGAATCGGCACACCCAGGTTTATCCCGCGAGCGTCCGCACTACCCCGACCAAGCCGTGCGCGGCAATCACTAGTGATACGAGCGCCGCTACTGTCATAATGACCAGCAATCCTGACTGCCACCGACGCACAAATTCAGCAGGTAGAAACCGGGTACTACCGGTAAGGCGTATCAGCCCGATAAGCATGAACGGTGTTGCTACCAGTGGAATCGTGACAGCAGAGATGGCAAGGACCACCATGTTAGGCGCCCAGGGAGTAGCGCAGAGCAGCGGCAGCAGGAGCCCCAAGATGGTCAGCCACTTAATGATTGGGCTCTTTTCCAAATCGACATTGCCTTCGTAACGCGAAGGAAAAGCGTTGTGTAACGCATCGACGACTGCTCTACTGAAGAGGAAGACCGTACCGACTATGGATGTGAATGAGGCAAAAAAGATCGCTACCCACAGAAGTGGCGGCCCAACGTCACCAATTGCGAGTTGCATTAGCCTGGCGAGATCATCGGTGTCGCTTATAGAAAATCCGGTACCGTGCACAGTTTCGGCGGCGACAATCCATATACTGAAATCGATGATGGCGATGGCTACGATCGCTACGAGCAGGTCAAGCACCTGCGTGGCACGGTGCCGTGGGGAACGCCAGCCCTTCTCGTAAATCGCATAGTTGTAGACTATCGCCGCGGGGGTGACTCCAGCTACCCCAATCAGCGCCACCACGACGAAAAGAGAGCCGAACATACCCTTATCAGATGGCACGCTGAACAGCAGCCCTTTAATTAGCGCCAGCAGTGAGGGTCCTTGGGAAATTGCGGTATAGACGAATGTGCCCACAAGTAGCAGCACAACTAATCGGCTGACGCTTTCGAAAATTGCATAGGCTCGCTTGGCCCTTAGCATAAACGCTGCAAGCGCCACCGTTACAACCGAGCCGATGAATACAGCAAACGGTGACTCGAACCCCACGAGTTCGACCAGTGCAGTGCCCGCAGCAGGCACGTAAAATGCACCATACGCAAATATGCCGAGCAGGAGACCCATCCCTGCAGCCAAAGGGAATACTTTCCCCAGTTTTCCGAAACCTTGCATAATCGTCAGCCCCTTCCCATTAAGGAGCTGATACTTCGTCAACATAAACATGAAGAAGAATTTGCTGAGTAGGACTAATGCAAAGCCCCACATCAAGGCGTATCCATAGTTCGCCCCAGCGACCGTTACATCGATAAGCTCGCCGGCTCCGAGCATGGTCATCGCTGCGACGAACCCGGGTCCAATCTGCCTTACGTTCGATACCCATTTAGGCAATCTCCCGGCTGGCCGCGCCATTTGCTTGGTCTGTTCCATACTCTCTCCTTCATTCCGACGGGGCGAACCCGCAGGCGGTGAAACGCGCAACGCTACTATCGCTGTCCGCACGGGCAATCTATAAATGGCGAGCGATAAATCATGATGGGCTCAGTTAAACCAAAGCACTGAACACGCCCCGGTCGCCGGCTAAGAGGTGGCGAGAATAGATTCTCTTGAAACCGACCGCCCGGCTTGAGTTCCCGCCTTTAGCGGCAAGACCAAATGGCGGGGTTGACGAATTGTCGCTCTGTCACGCGGCGATATTGCCGTGGCGGCCTTCGAAGGCCGCCTCCGGCGCTCCCAGGGGCGACACTTGAGCCCGGCTTGCTGCCATAGGTCCGTCATCGTCCTTCCGTTCGATTGACCGAGCTCCACTTGACGAGAACTGCTGGGGCGCCGCGCCGGGATCGGCAATGTCGCGGCTGCGGTCCTCTCAGCCACCTGATCAGTCCGGAACAGTGGCTATGGTATGACCGACATCACACCCGCGCAAGGGAATCCCGGAATTCAGAAGATGTTTCACGATACGAAAAATAGGCAATTGTTCGCGCTAAGCGGTCACCGCCCCGGATGCGCCTAAGTCTCCTACATCGATCTCAGTTGGTACGCGGTCTAGGTCGAACAGAGCGTCTGAAAGCTTCGGGATGGGCCACGCCGTGCGGGCGAGTCGGCGTGACATGGTGGCGATCATGGCGATGTAGACCATCGCTTCCTGATGTTCAGGCTGCGTCTCGTAGTCGCGGACGCAACGGCGTGCTTACAGATCCAGGCGAAGGTTCGCTCGACGACCCAACGCCGGAGAACCACGTTGAACCCTTAACATCACCGGTGCGCTTGACGACCTGATCCGTGAGGGACACAACCCGTTTCGACCAGTCGATCAGCCGTCTGACGTAGCCACCGTCCGCCCACACCAGGCTGATCGTCGAGAATAGGGGCACGCAGCGCAGCCAGCAGCCGGATGGCGCGGTCACGGTCCCGGATTCCGACCATGGTTACCACGACCGCCACTAGCAGCCCGTTGACGTCGGCCGCGAAGACGTTTGCGGCCGTTCAGTGCCCGCGTCGTATCCTCGGCTCGACCGGGCCACCGCGTCGTGCGCCCTGCACCGATTTGGAGTAAACGATCGTGTCGGACGGCAGCGGGTGTCGGCGCCCTGTATCCGCACCCGATCACGTTACGCGTCGTGAATCCGCTGCCATACTCCCGTGGACTTCAGCTACTCATTGGGCGCGTGATTTTCGCAGTCGCAGGCCGAGTCACACATGCGTCTGTAGGGGAACAGAATCCTCGCCACGCTTACTTGTTGCACCGCGGGCATGGCCAGACCATCAACACGCATCGGAGCGTAGGCGCACAGTGCGATGAGCTAGCACAACTCAGATTGACCACCTACCCGGCGAGCAGGTGCATTTCCGGTATGCGCACATAACCTGGTCGTCGAACTATTTTGTGGCAGGGCCGCTAAGAGCTCTTGCCGCTCGACAGGCTGGGTGTCCGAGATCCCAGTGCTCAGCGCCACTTTCACAGTTGGCCACAGCATGACAAGCTGGCGGTGACTTGAAGCTGGAGACACAGCTTGGCCAACCGCCTCCACTAAGGCCACCGGAGACTCCACCCAGGCTACTTAATTCCGCCATACGGAATTTTTTTCCGTCAAACGAAATGAACCCTTGCGATTGACAAACTCATGGCATAACGTTTTCTTCCGACACCATGGCCAGACCAACGCTCGGCCGGTTCTACGTAGAACCATGAGATTGAGATTCGCCCACAAACGCTGGCGGTTGTCTCGCCGAGCGTCACACACCGCGATATGAGGAGATCCCGATGGGCCGTGAGCGGCTCGATCGACGGGGTTTCGCCTCCTGGAACCGAACCATCTCGCCTCCGTTGGCGCGTCCAATTTGGCCCGCCCCGTTTGGGTACCGCCAGGTACCTCTGTCTAGGAAGGAACGATGAACACTATGACTGAGGAACACCTCGACAGACGGAAGCGGAAGTTCTGGGGGTGGGGCTATGCAGACACGAGTGTCAGCGACTCGGAGATTCTCGAAATCGGGGGCATGCTTCGGGACAAGTTCGGGCTCCGACTCCGCGAGCTGGCCAAGGCCCCCGACATCAGCGAAATCGAACTGCGGGAGCCGCGAGTCCACGCGCCGGAATCGCTGGCCGGAATCTGTCAGAACGACACGTGGGCGCGAGCCGAGCACACTCTGGGCAAGAATCTGGGCGACTTCGTCCGTGGGTTGGCCAAACAATTCGACAACCCACCGGATTTCGTCGCGTTCCCACGTACTGAACACGATGTTGTCTCTGTGCTCGACTGGGCCCACACCAACGACGTCGCAGTCGTTCCGTACGGCGGGGGGTCCTCCGTAGCCCAGGGCATTGAGCCGATCGTGTCCGATGACTACCGCGGCGCAATCAGCCTCGACCTGCGGCACCTGAACCGAGTGCTGGAGATTGACCGGGCTTCGCGGTCGGCGCTGATCCAGGGTGGCGTCCTGGGACCCGACATGGAGAACCAGCTTCGACCACACGGATTGTCGATGCGGTTCTTCTTGCAGGCCTTTGAATTCTCTACCCTCGGCGGGTGGATTGCGACCAGGGCAGCGGGACACTTCGCCACTGGATTCACCCAGATCGACGACTACGTTCAAGCCATGCGTGTAGTGACCCCTTCAGGAACACTGCAAACCGGACGCATTCCTGCCGACGGGGCAGGGGTTTCGCCCGACCGCATGTTTATCGGTTCCGAGGGCACGCTTGGCGTCATCACCGAAGCGTGGATGCGGCTGCAGGACAAGCCGACGTTCAAGGTCGCCACATCGGTGCCGTTCAGTGACTTCGACAAGGCCGTAGACGCCATCCGTGCTCTTGCTCAATCCGGTCTCGCACCGACCAACTGCCGACTGCTCGACCCAACAGAAAGCCTGCTGTCCGGCGCGTCGGACGGCTCCGACTCGATCCTGGTCCTCGCCTTCGAGTCGGCCGACCATCCCTTGGATACATGGATGCAACGTGCCGCTCAGATCTGCGCCGACCACGGTGGCCGGGTTAGCGCTGAAGCGTTACAAGGTCGTTCGGCGCCCGAAGCCGGCCACGCCGGCGCTGCCGGCAAATGGCGAAACTTCTTCGTGCGCGGCCCGCACTACAAGGAGGGCTACTCCCGCATGGGCGTACTACGAGAAACCTTTGAGACCGCGTGCACATGGAGCGCGTTCCCCGAGCTTCATGCACGGGTGATGCAGGCGACGACCGAGGCCGTTAAGCGCGAGTGTGGCGACGGCGTCGTCGCGTGCCGTTTCACCCACGTCTATCCCGACGGCCCCGCCCCTTACTACACCGTGGTGGCGTCAGCGAAGCCGGGCGGCGAACTACAGCAATGGGCCGCGATCAAACAGGCCGCATCTGATGCAGTCCTTGCCACGGGCGGCACCATCACCCACCACCACGCCGTCGGCCGCTTCCACCGCCCCTGGTATGACCAGCAGCGTCCGGAGCTGTTCACGTCAGCACTGCGTGCGGTGAAGCAGACTGTCGACCCCAACATGGTGATGAACCCTGGGGTCCTCATTGATCCGAAATAAATAACCGGCCGGGCTTGGGCCGGGGCGCGTCAGCGTCCCGCCCAACTTGGGTGGCACACGCTTCGCAATATTCCCACGCATCCTGGATAGGTACGCACGAAAGAACTGGTCTAGCAAGGGAAGTCACCATGCCCAGCGGATCTACCCCGACGACCAGTTGGCAACCCCGCATTGGATGCGCGAAGCATGCGACGCGTCACCCTGGGCGTGCGCAATAGAGGAGCGGAGTACGTGGCGCGTCCCTTTGATGCCGTAGTCAGGCACGGCGTCGAGTGATTCGACGACGCAATCTAGGGATACCTCGCGCGGTATCGGAGCCGCGTTCCCAATCCCACTGAGGACCGTTCGGTCAACGTGCCTGCGCATACGCAGCATTTACCGTGTCATGCATCCGTCTCTCGGGCATATTCTGTTCGGCCATTTCGTTGAAGTGGTCTCCTCGAAAACCGCTGTCGCGCTGTCAGTTGCGGACCGACATGGATCACAGCTGGCCAGCTAGACACCCGCAACCGAACCTCGAACGAATTGCCGCGAAACCTCACTACAGCCTCCACAGGTACAGCCGATCACCGCTCGCGAACCCTCCTGTCTGGCAGTTCTGCCGCACGATGGACCATCCTGCCGCCATCGGTTGGATCACCGATTTCGAAGTGCACCGATGGAACGGAGCCGATGCTTACCCAGCTCGGTGGCTGCTGCAGCCTCACGAGCAACTGGAGCGGATCGAGGTCATCACGACCTACCCCCGCCCGAATGCGAATTAGAAACATACTGAACAGTCACCTATCGCCGTTCAAAGTGAGCCACCGGGCCCGGTGCTTAGCAAGTTACGGCGGCCTCGCAGGCCGTGCAAAACTGAACAGTACAAGCAAACTCCTACCGAATTCAGGCGGTGATGAAGTGCCATTCTTCGATCTTCTAGTCAATGCGTGTGAGCAGAACCCGGGGCGAATCGCCGTTCGCTGCGACAATGAGGCCTCCTCATTCTCAGAACACTTTTCCCGGATCAGTCGGGCTGCACACCTCCTTCGCATGACCTTAGGCCTGGCCTCCAATGACCGCTTTGCAATTTTATCCCGCAACTCCGTCGACTACTTGGAGCTTATCCACGCCTCACTTCTGGGCGCGGCAATAGTTGTACCCTTGAATGTCCGATCATCTGAACCCGAACTTGCGGCCGTCCTCCGGGATGCGGGGTGCCGGGCCCTCTTCTTTAGCGATGAATTCTGCGGTGTGGCGCAACGACTCAAAGACGTCACGGAAGTCGAGCACATCATCCAGATCGGAGATAGTCAACCCTCCTACACCGCCTATCGCGGCTTAATACAGGAAGCGACGGAATGGCTTCCCAAGCGTCCAGATGGATCCGATACTGCGTTCATCATGTACACCAGCGGTACAACTGGGAGAGCGAAGGGAGTCGTCATAGAACACGCCGCGATGGCCAACGATATCTATAAAACCGGAATAGTGACGACCCTCACCCAAGGCTATACATTTTTACTCCATGCTCCCCTGTTTCATATAGCCTCAATACGGGGCTTCGGTCTCGCCCCTGCCACCGGCTCAACGGTCGTGCTTTTGCCTCGATTTGATCCGCCGCGCATCATTCAAGAGATCAAAGCGCACGATGTGAATACAACAAGTTTCATCGCTTCTACGGTCAGAAACATGCTCGAACTTCCTGGATTCCATGGCACGGCATTGCCCAGTCTCACAACGATCGGATACGGCAGCGCTCCGATGCATCCCGCAGTTCTCCGCCGACTGATGAGCGCTTTTCCCAAGGCAGAGTTTGTCAATTGGTACGGCATGACTGAGACGTGCGGTCACGTGAGCGTCCTCAACGGACTGGACCACAAGCTTGGTGGTCGCCGGCTCACGTCATGCGGACGCGCCATGCCGGGGATCGGCGTCCGGGTCATCGACGAGGCCGGCTTGCCCGTCAGTCACGGCACCGTCGGTGAGATTACGGTGTCTGGTGACAACCTGATGCGCGGATACTGGAATCAACCCCCGCTGAAGACAGATCATACGGGCACCTCGTGGTATCCGACTGGAGATGCCGGCTATCTCGATGATGACGGATACTTGCACTTGGTGGGCAGGATCCGAGACATGATTATCACCGGTGGCGAGAATGTGGCGCCCGGCGAGGTGGAAGCTGCGCTCTGTAACCACCCTGAGGTCCATCAGGCAGTGGTCTTCGGTATGGACGACCTCAAATGGGGTGAGGCTGTGTACGCCTGCGTGTCCGCTCCGGCAAATGCTCAGATAAGTTCTGACCAACTTCGAGCACACTGCCGGACCCAGTTGGCCGGATACAAGGTTCCAAAAACCATCAGTATCCAGCACAATCCATTCCCTATGAGCGGCTCCAATAAGATTGACCGAAACCTGGTGAAATCTCTTTATACGCAGAGCTATCCCGACAAGACCAACACACACGGTCATCGAGATGACTGACATCAAGGCTGTCGAAGCATCGAAATCGGCGGTAGTGCGTGCCCCTACGGCAGGTCCAGACTTCTCACTGGGCCGGGCGCCAAATCCAATCATGGTCGGCCATTGCCGGACTGTGGGCGCCATTTCGCCTCTGCGGCGGCGCTGAATCTGACGCCATTGCACTCAAGACTCCGTGACCCACCCATTACGATCACCAGCGACGTCGACAACCCACTGTGCGGGACGTAACAGTGCCGCAGCGTTACAGCCGCACAACGTGCCACGGCAGCAACGTGGCGCAATGGGATGCGACTTTGAGGCATTGGGCGGTCGTGGTCGCCCGATCTCGCTGGTCGCGACGCACCCGGTGCACCGGAGCCGAGCCGGCGTCTCGTCTCGTCTCGTCTCGTCGCGTCGCGTCGCGTCGCGTCCGAGCGTTGCCGAGACGGTGACCAGGGCGTCGTCACCTAGGCTCCAGCCCTTCCCGGATGACACGCCCGAATACTTTCGGCCTATCGTGCAGTGAGTGTATTTTTTCACTAGACGGAATCCGCAGACAGCCGGGCAAGTACGGAGGTGAGAAGGTGGCAAGTACGCCAGGTGCGTCAGGCGGCGTCCAATCCGTCGACCGGATTTTCGACCTGCTCGAGGCGATGGCGGCTGCCGAGGGATCAGTAGCTCTGAGCGAACTCGCCGACCGCACGAAACTACCCCCTCCGACCGTGCATCGCTTGATCCGCTCTCTGGTCAGCCGAGGCTACGCTCGGCAGTTGCCTGGCCGCAGATATGCGCTCGGTCCCAAGCTCATTCCGTTAGGTGAATCCGCAACAAAGCGGATCGGCGCCTGGGCGGCGTCGCATTTGTCGGACCTCGTGGCCAGCACCGGAGAAACCGCGAACATGGCAGTGCTCGACGGGAGCATGGCCGTATACGTGGCCCAGGTGCCATCCCCTCACACAATGCGCATGTTCACTGAGGTAGGTCGGCGCGTGCACTTGCACTGCACTGGCGTGGGCAAAGCACTCCTTTCTCAGTTGCCGGACGACACCGTCCGGCAGTTGATAGGCCGGGTGGAGATGCTCGCGTACACCCCCAACTCACATACCAATATCGACGCCTTACTCGCCGATCTTGCTGAGAGTCGGCGGCGCGGATATTCGGTCGACGAAGGCGAACAGGAGATCGGGGTGCGGTGCTTCTCCGTACCAGTGCTCAATGCTCCGACACCGACTGCGCTGTCGATCTCGGGTCCGGCTGCTCGGCTCAGTATCGAGTCGGCGGACCACAACGCTCCCCTGCTACAGCGGATTGCTACGGAGTTGTCCGCGGAATTCGGCAAGGGCACGGCGCGCTAGCTGTTGCACGGCGGCGGACGGCCCATAAATGCGACCGGGAGGGTGCTATGCCTTGCTCGAGTCGGCCAACTGGAACGTCACGGAAACTCGCCTGTCGTTGTACTCGCTGACATCGATCGGGAAGGCACTCGCAAAATTTCCGGAGAGGGCCCGGCCCATCAAGCGGGCCCCGACGGGCAAGTCCACGGGATAGATCCCCGCGGGTTTACGGGATCGGTGAGGAACCGCGCCGGCGGTGCGGATACGCGTTCAGCAAACTGCGTATCTCGGCTTCGGAACAGGTCGACTCAGGGATGACCTGCCACAATCTGTCGAGGAACCGGCGCCGCGTCATCCCGAACTGCGTAAGGACTTCCTCCTCGCACGCGCCCCCGTACGGCGCCCACATGCTGGCGAACCCGATGAGGCGCTCAGCCTCGCCGTCAGGATGGATGTGTTTGCGGTTTGCTTCGATCCAACCGGCGCGGCGCCTCTGGCGCAATTGACGATACTCACGAGAGTTCACGGGACTTCACCTCTGATCGTACCGAGCAGGCCCTCGGAATTGGGGTGTCCTCGCCGAAGCGAGGGTATCTACAGGGAATGCCATTTTGTCCTCGCCCTCACCGTCAAGTCTCTGACCTTGCGCTGCACCAGGGTCAGTTCCGCAGGCGTGCGGCGACCTCGGCTGCGAGCCGCGCGGCGAGCAGTTGTGCCAGGTGGTCACCGCGACGATCGGTCAGGTCCGAGAGCTGCGTTTCGGCAGGAGTAGCCATCCGCCAGGATCGTGGTGTCCGCGTCCACCCCGGCCACGGCGGATAGGAGTTGCTGTTCGGCGACGGCCGCCGACACCTCGTCGTGCCTTTCTCGATGTCGAAGTTCCGGGCGAGGCCACAGCATCCGCCCAACCGCTGCACCTCGGCGCCCGCCATTCTCGAGTAACTGTGCGTCCGGACTCCATCCATCACCAAATGATGAACCCGCAACGGCTTGGACGACCGCCTGTCGTCCTGCGCGTGCACGACGACCTGGGCAACCGCGCCGCTCAAGCTTGCCGTCAGAAGTCCGCACCCCGCTCGGCGGCGCCGATCGCGCTAATGCTTCGGCGATCAACGCCAGCGTCGTCGACGCCGTCGGCGGTGGCGACTGTAAGCACCGCGCAGAACCGGTGCTGGTTGCTCGGGTTCAGTCGCCACCGTGATCCCAGCGAGTGACCACTCAAACCAGCCGAATTTAAGTGATTCGTTGCATCACAACCGCTTCAAACACCGACCAGGGGCTGCAGTCGTGTGCAGAATCATCGCACTGCACAGGAACGGCGGAGGTCGGTCCGGTCGAATTATCCTCTTACCATAGATCCAGCGAGCGAGTGAAGATCGAGGCGAGGTCCTCATCATGGACCTCGCATGGTGCAGCGGCTAGCACACGTTGCTGCATCAGTGCGCCCTCGACGAGTGCGTCGACGTCGGAGGATTTGTAGCCGACCTCGGCGATCCCGTTGGGGATGCCAATATCACACATGAGCGCAGTGAGTACGTCCGGCAGGAACGAGCTCAAGTCGTTGGGCTTGTCAGCATCGGGCGCGAGGAGCGAGGCGGCACGGAGGTGTCGCTCGGGAGCTGTGGAGAAGGTGAACCGGAAAGCCTCGGGCGCGGTCAGGGACACGGCCATGCCGTGCGGCACCATCGGCTTGTCGGCCGGGTAATCCTTGGCGTTGTAGTCCTTCACTCGTCCAGCGATTGGGTATGCGTTGGCGTGCGGGATGTGTACGCCGGCATTTCCGAAACCGAGGCCGGCGAAAGTGGCTGCGAGCGCCATCGAAGCGCGTGCGTCCTCATCGTCGCCGTCGAGCACCGCCCGCCTGAACGAGGTGGACATCAGCATGAGGGCCTTTTCTGCCCACATGTCCGAGATGGGGTTGGAACCGCAGTAGGGAACGCGTTGCTCCGGACGCTTCCGTTCGTAGGCCATGTACGGCCGCGCGGTAAGGCTCTCCAGTGCATGGCACAAGATGTCCATGCCGGAGGAAGCAGTGACGCCAGACGGCTGGCTAATGGTGAGTTTGGGATCAACCACGGCCAGGGTCGGGCGTAGGCGAGCGTGACTGATTCCGGTCTTCACCTTCAGATCCAGCACATCGAGCACACAGATTGTGGTGCTCTCGGCGCCGGTACCCGTCGTGGTCGGAACGGCGACGAGGGGTTTGAGTGGCTGATCCGGGGAAACGCCCCGGCCTACTGGCGAATTGACGTAGTCCATCAGGTCACCGCCATTGGTGGTGAGTAGGTTAATCACCTTGGCTGTATCGATACTCGATCCGCCACCGACTGCAATGAAGGCATCCCACGGACCTGTGTCACGGGCGTATGCGATCGCTTGCTCGAGACTGGCATCGGTTGGTTCCACGTGGACGCCGTCGTAGACAATCGCATCGATGCCAAACTCGTTGATTCGTTCAGCTACCCGCTGCGGGATCCCGGCAGCGGCGACCCCGGGGTCAGTAACGACCAGGACGCGCTTCGCGCCTGTCAGGCTGAGGTCGAAGCCAATTTCGTCCGCGGCACCTGGTCCATATTTCAACAGGGGCGCACCATAGGTGAAGACGCTTTCGGGGTTGGCCGGCAGGATCTGCGATTGGGTTTTCATACGCTCTCTTTCTCGGTAGATGGGATTTCTCAGTGGGTGCTCATCCAGGCTGCTGAGGCATCGCGGCTCAGGCCTGCGATGGTGTGGTCCGTCCAGGAACCTCCCTCAGGCTGATCCCCGCGGTTTCTCTCGAGACGGCAAGCGCGATCAGTGACACAACCGCGCCACCGATCAAGTAAAAGGCAGGTGCACTGCCGTTTCCAGTCACTGCGACCAGCCATGTTGCGATGAACGGTGCAGTTCCGCCGGCTAGCGCAGCTGCCGCGTTGTATCCGATGGCCATCGAGGTGAAGCGGGTCTGCGTCGGGAACATTTCGACCATCATGGCGAACACGCACGCCGAGTACATGCCGAAGATGATTCCGAGTATCACCTGACACAACACGACGGCAACCAATCCGCCGGTGTTCATCCAGGCGAAGATCGGGTAGGAAAGAGCCATGTAACCGACTGCAGCAAGGGCCATTACAGGCTTACGCCCAAAGCGATCTGAGCTACGAGCGGCGACCGGCGTGACAGCGATTTTCACCAGCAATGCAATCACGACGATGAAATACGCGCTCCCTGCAGGTAGCCGACCGCTTTCCTCGAGGTGGTTGGGCAGGTAGGCAAGAATCAAGTAGTACGGCACCATGTGGGTAACCGCGATTCCGGTGCAGCGCAGAATTGCGCCACCCTCCTGCCGTACTGCTTCCCGCAGTGGTGACTTCGCTCGTTTTCCGGCAGCCACGACCTCCTGGAAGATCGGAGATTCGTCGACACGCAGGCGGAGGAACAGACCGACGAGTCCAATCGGCCCCGCGATGAGGAACGGTATGCGCCATGCCCAGTCGTCCATGGCGGTGTCACCGAGCGAAGTCGCCAGAAACGCCACCACTGATGCACCGATCAGCGGTCCTGCATTGGCTGCCATCTCACCGAAGCCGACAATGTAATTTCGCTTGCGCACGGGGGCGTGCTCAGCAAGGAAAGCAACCGCGCCGGCAAGTTCGCCACCGGCAGACAGGCCTTGCAGTAGGCGTAGCACGAGGAGCAGGACTGGCGCGGCAATTCCTATTGCCGCGTACCCCGGTAGGAGTCCGATCAAGCACGTCGAACCACTGATGAGCAAGATAACGACGGCAAGGGTGTTTTTTCGGCCAATTCGGTCGCCGATGTAACCGAACAGAACACCACCGAGCGGACGGATGAGGAATGACACGGCGAATGCTGCGTATGCCGACAACAGAGCGGCGTTACGGTCTTCGCTGGGGAAGAACACAGCTCCGACGCTGCCCGCGAGGTAGCCGTAGATTGCATAGTCGTACCATTCGACGCCTTGTCCGATCGCCGCGCCGAAAATGACTCGTCGCATGCTCTGTGTATCGACTGACTGTGGTGCCGAACGGACAGTCCGGGCGGATTCGCCGGGCATGCTGACTCCTTTAGTAGGCCAATGCTTCTCGTTGCGAACTTGGCGAGAACGTTGACTTAGATTGCGAAGGGTTTCCCCAGCTGGGGCGGGACGATGACGCAACCCGCCCAAGCACGGCCGACCGGTTGTCTCGAATCAACGGGGACCCAGATGTTCATCACCATATGTTCGACAGCATGTGTCACAGCATTCAGCGCTGCCATGAAACAGCGGCGGATGTGGTCGCACCAGCCCATGCGCGGCGATACCGCTCGCATAACCCCGCACCTCCTAGTGGCGAAGGAAGAGTAACAAGAACCACACGACCGGCCCGAAGCAGGTCTGGCCATCAGCTGGTGTTCCACACGCTATGCCATGGATCACATCACCCGCAAGGGTCAATTTCAAATGATGGGAACTCTTTTCCATAATGCGAAAGACCTGTGAAGTGTTCGTTGCAACCTCTAACTGACAATTGGCGGGTCCTGGTGCGAACCATAAGGACGTCCGCGAGGGCCAACGCGGGCATCCCGCAGGGCCGCCCTGTCCTCGATTCACCTCGCATAGTGCAGAAAGTTCCTCAGGTGTCTGTCAGCATGCGTGGCCGCCGCACGGACTACCTATTGCTCAACGTGTATCGCGTCGGTACGCCATGGACCTCGGCGAATTGTTTGGGCCGATAGGATTTCGATGCATGTCTGCTGCGATGCCCGATCACAGAGCGCTGCGCCAGCTCGTATCAGTACATCACTCTGTTCGACCACTAGCTGCGCGTGCTGGTGCCATCTGCTAACGGCTCGCGAGTTTGCCTTGCGTCTTGACGATATGAATCCTAGTCTTCCCATCGAGATGATGGTCTGGCCATAATGTTGGAACGCGTACGTCCGGATCTGACGACGTCTACGGGGCCAGGACAGCTTCGTGGAGGCCTGCGCCGCAGGCCCACGTGAGCCTTTGGTCAAGAGGGCTCGGGCTTGAGCTGACTGAAAATACCTCCACCGATTGTGATGGGGGATCCGCCAATAGCACTGCAAAAAAAGGAGAACGATGGTTATCGCGACGACCAACCCGGCTACCGGAGAAACGCTAAAGACCTTCCAGCCGGCCGCTGACACCGAGGTAGAGATCGCCATCGGGCGTGCGTACTCCCGATGGAAGAGCTACCGAACCACCGACTTCACCCAACGTTCGACGTGGATGCGAGCCAGTTCCGATCTGCTGGACACGGAGACTGCAGACGTCGCCCGGTTGATGACAACCGAGATGGGCAAGACCGTGGATGCAGCACGCGCGGAGATCAGCAAATGCGTTCGTGCCCTGAACTACTACGCAGACCATGCCGAACAACTTCTGGCCGACGAGTTGGTCGACGCTCAATCGGTAGGTGCGGATCGTGCGTATGCACGGTATGAGCCGTTGGGCCCGACCCTGGCGGTCATGCCGTGGAATTTTCCCCTCTGGCAGGTCATCCGGTTTGCCGCGCCCGCGCTGATGGCGGCCAACGTTGTCCTGCTCAAACACGCGTCGAACGTGCCTCAAACCGCGATGTATCTCGAGGACTTGTTTCGACGCGGTGGATTTCCGGACGGTTGCTTCCAAACTTTGCTAATCACCTCGGCTCAGGTGGAATCGGTGCTGCGTGACCCGCGGATTGCTGCGGCCACGCTCACCGGCAGTGAACTGGCCGGCCGCTCGGTTGCCGCTATCTGCGGTGATGAGGTCAAGCGCACTGTGCTAGAACTCGGCGGCAGCGATCCTTTTGTGGTGATGCCCTCAGCAGAACTGGATCGAGCAGTCGACGCTGCGGTCACCTCGCGAGTCCAGAACAACGGTCAGACTTGCATCGCCGCCAAGCGTTTCATTGTGCACACCGATGTGTACGACGCATTCACCAACGCATTCGTGACCAAGATGCGGGCGTTGCGAGTCGGCGATCCCCTGAACTCGGATACACAAGTAGGGCCCCTGGCCACCGAGCAAAACCGGCTCGATGTCGACGCACTGGTGACCGACGCAATCGAGCGTGGCGCGCAAGTGCTGTGCGGTGGCGGTCTGCCCGATGGTCGGGGCTGGTTCTATCCGCCGACTGTGCTCGCTAACATCACGCCGCAAATGCGCGTATACGCCGAGGAGGCGTTCGGTCCTGTAGCGGCCGTGTACCGCGTCAGAGATATCGATGAGGCGATCGAAGTCGCCAACGCCACGCCGTTTGGTCTAGGTTCAAACGCTTGGACCACCGCTGCCAGCGAGCAGAAGCGATTCATTCACGAACTCGAGGCGGGGCAGGTGTTCATCAACGGGATGACAGGCTCATACAACGAACTGCCTTTTGGCGGCACAAAGCGGTCCGGGTACGGACGCGAACTTTCCGGGCACGGCATTCGTGAATTTTGCAATCTCAAAACTGTCTGGATCGGTGCATGACCATGGCAGGCGGCCCCTCAGGCCCCGGAGGTGACCCTGCAGCGACAAACCTGACTTAAGCCCCAAGTGGATGGCACTTCCCAATCGCGGTGGCGGCGTGCAGCGCCCAGGAGGCCGCGATACGAAGTCAACAGCCAAGTCGCGCTCTACGCAGACTTGCTGGCGGGCGTCCTCAGGCACTCGGCGGCGCACACCACCGCTGCAGCAGTGCGGCATCGAGACCCGTGGGACGCCTGCCTCCACTTGAACGGGGCACTCCTTCGATTGCATCCTCGCGTCGCCCCCCTGTCGCCGAGGCGGTCGCGGCTGCTGCTGTTGCTGACGCAGACGAACACCGAGTGCCGATGATCAGCACGCCACCTGCAGCTGCCGGAATACCTGGTGCGCTCGCGCCGATCGCGATGCCGCTTGCACCATTGGCGACCTGTGCCGGGACCAGACGATCGGTGCGTCGTTCCGGCGCCGGCAGATCACCACAACATCGCCGTCTGGCCTCCCGCCACTGCGCCGAGGTGTAACTGATGCGCCAACATGCGCCGTACTCGTGGCCCAGTTCCCTGCGCGAAGAGGGGCATCGCTGGGCCTCGCGGAGCGATGATCGGTGCAGGTCGAGGTGCCCCCGAGGTGGCACTGCGAGCCACCGAACGTTCCGATCGATCGTGACGCGACTTTCATTGTCAGTGAGGCAAACTCGTGTTTAGATACTAGTTGTGTCTATGCGAACGGTGTCCGACCTGGTGTACTCGACTGTCAAGGAACTCATCTTGTCGGCCGAACTTCCGGGCGGCGAGCTGATCAGCGAAGGTGACATCGCCAATCAGGTGGGCACGAGTCGGACACCGGTTCGTGAAGCATTTCTTCGGCTCGAAGCCGAAGGATGGATGAAGTTGTTTCCGAAGCGCGGCGCATTGGTCGTTCCGATCGCGGACGGCGAGGCCGAGCACATCGTTGAGGCGCGGCTGCTAGTCGAGGCCGGGAGTTTATGTGCCATTAGATCCGATGCAGGGCGTCGTGAGGACGCCGCGGCGGAAATGCGCGCCAGCGTGATTCGCCAGCTTGATCTTGCCAAGTCCGCCGATCGTGCAGCGTTCACAGGAGAGGACGCCGATTTCCATTCGGTGGTAGTGCGGTACGGCGCCAACCCCCTGCTCGCGGCGTTCTACATAGGCCTTCGCGACCGACAGCGCCGTATGACGGCATGCTCGGTCGGCAGGGATCCGATGCAGCTCGATCGAGTCTTCGCCGATCATGCCCAGCTTGCGAGCTTTGTCGAACACGGGCAGGTCGAGGAGTTCAAGTCTTTGCTCGGTCGCCATATGCGTGAGGTTCATCAACTGACTGGGGGACGATAGTTCTGCAGCAGCTGCCGAAGTACCCTTGTGAGCACGCCGAATCCCAGTCGGTCACCTTTGCTACCGCGGCGATGCTCGGGTGCGGAATAACGCTAGTCTTCGAGCGCATACAGCGGCACGGCGGATCTCACGGAACCACAGCAGTCTAATCGCTGACACACGTCGGATCCGTGCCGGCACCCGCCGCCCGACAATCCAATGTGGCGCTGGCGAAGCGGCTTGAGAGCTGCTATTTGGGACAACATCCTTTTCAACTGTGAAGAACGCTTGTAGGACTCAACGGAGTTGACCGCGGTTGCACTTCAGTGAGTGAGTGACTGATCTACATACATAACGCGATGCGTTTCGGCCGGTGCATTTTCGAACTGAAACTCGCTATACAACTCGTTTTGTGCTCCCGCTGTCACAGCCAACCATCTCATGTTGACTCGTCCGATGGCGATGCTCGTAACGATTCCGTTGAGCAGAGCCGTGGCGCGACGGGGTGCGAACAGACTGATGCACGCAATTGCAGCTTGAATTAAGAGAAACGGCACTTGGAAGACCTCCCGGGTCTGCATCGCGGGACGGGTCGGGTCATACAGGCCCACCGACGCCGGTTGATGTTCGGTTCGGTGTCATCGGTCAGGATCCGGGTCAACAAGGTGGCAAGCTGGATCGAGTCCTACGCGGGAGCCCTCTGGACACCTCGTGAACGGAGGAATACGACTGGTATCGCCCTGGATCAGAATGAATCTCAGAAGACCTTGAGGATATACTAGTTCCTCGGATTGCCCGATCACGTCCATAATTTGCGTTGATGACGTCGGGAGCATTGGTTCTGAATCACGCTCCTTCCGACTGCGCACTCCCCTATTACCGAGATACGAGTTCGGGACCCACCTGGCCGACGTAACTGCAGGATTCTGTTTCGCGCGGCACACTCCCCAGGTTGCGGTGGAGTCCATGAGTACCAGGGCCGCTCTAAACCGACGCCAGTGAGGACACTAGGTTCGATTTTCACAGGGGTAAAGGAACAGATTCCGGGTGAGTGCTCAGATCTGGTGAAGGTGCCGAGCTGATGGGAATCTTGGTTCGGAGAACTCCCGACAATTCTCACGATCGATCGAGCGCGAGCAGATAGTTGGCCGCCAAATCTTCGGCGGCTGAGGCGATCAGATCTGCAGCGTCCGCCATCGACCGTGTTACGTCCGGTTCGCGGTCCTGTAGGGAGTAGATCGCGGAAAATTCGGAAGCCGCCTGCTCTTCTGGGGAAAGGCGTGACACTCCCACAATGGCGTATGTCGGAACGTCATGAGCAGTGGCATGAAGGCGCACCCCAATCGGGGCTTTGCCGTGCAAGGACTGGTGATCGAGGGAGCCCTCACCAGTGATGACAGCGCACGCGCCGTCGAGGTGCTGATCGATGTCCACCAGGTCGAGAATAAGCTCAATTCCGGAGCGGAACTCCGCTTGCAACACGGTCATTGCAGCGAATCCTACTCCACCGGCCGCCCCTGCCCCCGGGTTGTCGCGGGCATCGCGCCCTGTGGCCGCTGCAACTCGGTCGGCCCAATGTGCTAATGCGGCATCGAGTTCGGCAACCTGGGTGGGGGTGGCGCCTTTTTGTGGTCCGTAGACTGCGGCGGCACCAGTGGGGCCACACAGTGGGTTGTCCACGTCACTTGCAAGGATGATTTTCGCGTGTCCGAGTCCCGGGTGCAACCAGGACACATCCAGCATCGTCGCTTGAGACAGGGCGCCACCTCCGTCTGGGATCGGGCTCCCGTGAACGTTGACGACTTCGGCGCCAAGTGCACGCAGAAAGCCGGCTCCGCCGTCGGTGCAGGCACTGCCACCGATACCGAGCACTATCTCCCGGCATCCGTCGTCGAGGGCACGGGCGACGACCGTGCCCAGACCACGGCTTGAGGCGGTCAGAGGACGCAGTACCCCGCCGGAAAGGCGGTGCAGGCCAGAGATGTCTGCCATTTCGACGACGGCGAGTGTGCCTTTCCGCGCGTAGGCAGTCAGCGTCCTCTGTCCGGTTGGCCCGGGCGCAGCCACAGGGATCCTCTCAAAGCCTGCCGCCAGAGCAGCGGCGAGGGTTCCCTCGCCTCCGTCCGCGATCGGGCACTCGATAGTCCGGATCGTCGGATCGCACCGCTGAATGCCTCGACTGATCTGCGCCGCGGCGTCTGCCGCAGAGATCGACCCCTTGAATTTGTCGGGAGCGACGACGACATGACCGGGCATCTCAGATCACCATCCAGTTCAACATTCGGCGAGGCGGGACGCAGCGATCATCGCTCCAGATGAGCGATCCCTTAACTGAAGCGGAGTCAGAGCGAAACATCAGATCACGGCTCCCGGGTTCAGGATGTGCTGCGGGTCCAGCGCGGACTTGATGCGCCGGGTCAGCTCCATGACGTCCTCGCCGATCTGGTTGGGAAGCCATCCCTTTTTCAGCCGGCCAACGCCGTGCTCACCGGTGATGGTGCCACCGAGCGAGATCGCAAGATCCATGATTTCGCCGAAGGCGAGGTTCGCACGTGCGGTCTCATCTTCGTTGGTGGGGTCGTGCACGATCAGCGGATGGGTGTTGCCGTCGCCGGCATGGGCGATGACGGCCACGAGCAGCTTGTGTCGGGCCGCAATGTCCTCTATGCCGTGGATGAGCGCGGGTAGAGCGGGGAGCGGGACACCTACATCTTCGAGGAGAAGGTTGCCCAACCGCTCGACGGCTGGGATCGCGAACCGTCGCGCTGCGGTGAAGGCTTCGCCCTCTTTCGGGTCGTCGGTTGTAAAAACGTCGGAGGCGTTGTTGTCGTGGAACACCTTGGCCATGAACTCGGTTGCCCGGATTCGGTCTTCACCGGGTGAGTCGGACTGGGCAATAAGCATGCCGTGTGCGTTGAGGTCGAGGCCCATGTTCATGCCACTCTCGACGGCGCCGATGGAGGCCCGGTCCATGAACTCGAGCATGGCCGGACGCATCACCCTGGTGATGTCCAAGATCGCGTTCGTCGCGTCCTGCACGGTGGCGAAGGATCCGACCACGGTGCTTGCCGGCGCCTGTTCAGGTAGAAGTCGGATTGTGATCTCGGTGATGATGCCAAGAGTGCCTTCGCTGCCCACGAATAGCTTGGTCAGCGACAGACCCGCCGAGTCCTTGAGACGTGGGCCTCCGAGTCGGACGGCCGTGCCGTCGGCCAGAACGACCTGCAGGCCGAGGATGTAGTCGGTGGTCACTCCGTATTTCACGCAACACAATCCGCCGGCGTTGGTGGCGGCATTGCCACCGATCGAGCACATCTCGAATGACGAGGGGTCCGGCGGGTACCACAGTCCGTGTTCGGCTACTGCGCGCTTTACCTCGACGTTGATCAGCCCAGGCTGCACAACGGCCATCCGCGTCACCGGATTGACCTCGATGTTGCGCATCAACTCGGTTGTCAGGACGATTCCGCCATCGACAGCTGTCGCGCCTCCCGACAGACCCGATCCAGCGCCGCGCGGAACGACGGGGATGTTATGCGCGGTTGCCCATCGCATAACCGCTTGGACGTCCTCAGTGGACGTGGCACGAACGACGGCCAGTGGACGGCCGGCGTCGGGATCGCGTGCCCAGTCCCGCCGGTAGCTCTCGGTCACATCGGGGTCGGTGATGATGGACGCGTTGGGTATCTGTGTCTGCAGGTCGCCCAGTCGCTCATCTGTCACAGTCATCGGATCTCCTTGATCAAGGTGGTGCCAGCCGGGCCGGAGGACGCATTTCGGACGGGTTTGCTTTCGGGGCGGGTGCTTCCGGTATGGAGCCACCTCAAAGGACTGGTGATCAGCGACGGTCGGCAGGCATCTAGCGCATTCTGCGGCTCGATCCTGGGAGTACCGACGCACTTGTGTGCCATCGTCCGAACCTCGATTTCATCGAGATTCATCTTTGAGAGTGCTGGCGAAAGCTGCGGCGATTTCGTCAGCTACCCCATACCACGAGTTTCCGTAATTCGAGAATATACTTTCGCATTACGAGACTGGCAGCGTTTCTCTCCGATGTCAATACCCGCGGTTCTTCGCCCGGCTACGACGAAGTTCAAGCCCGCCGCTCACGATTGCCTTGCAACGCAGGTGTTTCAGGATTCCGTCGAGGTGCCTTGAGAGTGCAACTCCAGCGCGCCTCGACAACGTGGACGTTGAACCGCGACGGGGTCCTCAATGTTGCCCGACATCCTCGGTCGCGATGCTTCGCACCCAAAACCGGGTCTTGACAGACACTCCGGACCCGAGTTGACTCGAACACATAACGGAAAAATTATTCCGCATTACGGAATGAAAGCCTTCGCTAGTCGGCGAGCGTGCCGCAGAAGGCTCAGTTGTCTTGGCAGCTGCCGTTGCCCACCGCGCCTGACTTCGATGACAACCAGAACCTCACCCCTCGTCCTCCGAAAGGAACGTCCCCGGATGGTTAGCCCTACATACGCCGTCAATTGCTCAATCCTGCTAACCGATCTACCCCTACTCAAGCGACCGCAGGCGGCACGTGATGCCGGATTCGACGCGGTCGAGTTCTGGTGGCCTTTCTCCACGCCCGTCCCCTCCGACGAGGAGGTCGACTCCTTCGTTCGTGCGATTCAGGACGCCGACGTGCAGCTAACCGGCCTGAACTTCGCTGCAGGTGACATGCCCGCCGGCGACCGGGGAATCTTGTCCGACGCGGGGCACGTCTCCGCCTTCCGCGATAACGTCGACGTCGCGATCGGCATTGCGGAATCGCTTGGCACCAAGGCATTCAATGCTCTCTACGGCAACCGGCTGGACGCGATCGAGGGAGATCGCCAAGACGCGATCGCGGCCGAGAACCTGGCGATTGCCGGGCGAGCGGCAGAGAAGATCGGTGCGTTCGTGCTCATCGAACCGGTCAGCGGCACACCGGCGTACCCGCTGAAGACCGCGGCCGAGGCGATCGCCGTGATCGACCGGGTGAAGGCCGAGCACGGTGTCGACTCGCTCCGGCTCCTCGCCGACCTCTACCACCTCGAGGTCAACGGCGACGACGTCGGCGCCGCGATCGACACCTACGCCGCCCGGATCGGGCACGTGCAGATCGCGGATGCTCCGGGACGCGGCGAACCCGGCACCGGAACCCTCGACATCGACGGTTACCTGAAGCGGCTCGCCGGACACGGCTACCGCGGGTACGTCGGGCTCGAATACAAGGCGACGCGGCCGGACACCTTCGACTGGCTTCCCCGCGAACACCGCGCGACCCGCGCCGCCCACTGATACACCACGACTTTCGACGGAATCGAGGACACTCGTGAGCACTATCGCATTCATCGGACTCGGAATCATGGGCAGCCCCATGGCAGTCAATCTCACCAAGGCCGGCCACCAGGTGGTCGGATACAACCTCTCACCCGAGCGCACCGCGGCACTCGTGGAGGCCGGCGGCACCGCCGCCGACTCCATTGCCAAGGCCGTCGCCGGCGCCGACGTCGTGGCCGTCATGGTCCCCGACTCGCCGGACGTCCAGGCCGTACTCGCCGGTGAGGACGGTGTGTTCGCGCACGCCCCGGCCGGTGCCCTGATCATCGACTTCTCCAGTATCCGGCCCGACGTCACCACCGCCCTCGCTGCGCAGGCGGCCGAGCGTGGCTTCCGGCTGATCGACGCCCCGGTCTCGGGCGGTGAGGCAGGCGCGAAGAACGCGGCCCTGTCGATCATGGTCGGCGGTGCCGACGAGGACTTCGCCGCCGCGAAGCCGATCCTCGACACCGTCGGGAAGACCGTGGTGCACGTTGGCCCGAACGGCTCCGGACAGACGGTCAAGGCCGCGAACCAGTTGATCGTCGCCGGCAACATCCAACTCCTCGCCGAGGCGATCATCTTCCTCGAGGCCTACGGTGTCGACACCGCGGCCGCCGTGGAGGTACTCGGTGGCGGGCTGGCCGGATCGGCCGTTCTGAACCAGAAGGCGCAGAAGATGCTGGACCGGTCGTTCGAACCCGGATTCCGCATCGACCTGCACCACAAGGACCTCGGCATCGTGACCAGCGCCGCCCGTGAAGCCGGCGTCGTGACACCCCTCGGCGCCGTCGTCGCCCAGCTGATGGTCTCCGCCCGTGCGAACGGTGATGGCGGCCTGGACCATTCGGGACTGCTGCGTGGAGTGGAGCGGCTGTCCGGCCGCCCCACCCAGTGACCCGTTTCAACTCGTAATCCTCGATGGAGAAGTGATATGCCTCGTATGCGCGCCGCTGACGCAGCGGTCAAGATTCTGGAACTCGAAGGCGCCACTCAGGCGTTCGGCCTCCCCGGTGCGGCGATCAACCCGTTCTACTCGGCTATGCGTGATCACGGCGGGATCAAGCACGTCCTCGCCCGCCACGTCGAGGGTGCCTCGCACATGGCGGAGGGATTCACCCGCGCCAAGGCCGGGAACATCGGGATCTGCATCGGCACCTCCGGGCCCGCCGGCACCGACATGATCACCGGCCTGTACTCGGCCATGGCGGACTCGATCCCGATCCTCGCGATCACCGGCCAGGCACCTGTGGCGCGCCTGCACAAGGAAGACTTCCAGGCCGTCGACATCGCCTCGATCGCGGGACCGGTCACGAAGATGGCGATGACGGTGCTCGAGCCGGCCCAGGTTCCGGGAGCGTTCGCGCAGGCATTTCACCTGATGCGGTCCGGTCGGCCGGGCCCGGTGCTCATCGACCTGCCGATCGACGTGCAGTTGGCGGAAATCGAGTTCGACCCGGACACCTACCAGTCGCTGCCCGTGTACAAGCCGGCCGCGTCCCGCGCGCAGGCGGAGAAGGCCCTCGACATGCTGGGTGCCGCCGATCGTCCGCTGATCGTCGCGGGCGGCGGCATCGTCAACGCCGACGCCGCGGACCTGCTCGTCGAACTGGCCGAACTGCTGAACGTTCCGGTGGTGCCGACGCTGATGGGCTGGGGCACGATCCCGGACGATCACCGCCTCGCCGCCGGCATGGTCGGACTGCAGACCGCGCACCGATACGGCAACGCCACCATGCTGGCATCCGACTTCGTCCTCGGCATCGGCAACCGCTGGGCCAACCGGCACACGGGCGGCCTCGACACCTACCGCAAGGGACGCAAGTTCGTCCACGTCGACATCGAGCCCACCCAGATCGGTCGCGTGTTCGCACCGGACTACGGGATCGTCTCCGACGCGAAGGCGGCGCTGGAACTGTTCGTCGCCGTCGCGAAGGAGCGCAAGGCCGCCGGAACGCTGGCGGACCGCAGCACCTGGGTGGAGGACTGTGCCACCCGGAAGCGGACCATGCAGCGCAAGACCCACTTCGACGACGTGCCCGTCAAACCGCAGCGCGTGTACGAGGAGATGAACCGCGTCTTCGGACGCGACACCCGGTACGTCAGCACGATCGGGCTCTCGCAGATCGCCGGCGGCCAGTTCCTGCACGTGTACAAGGATCGCAACTGGATCAACTGCGGGCAGGCCGGACCGCTGGGCTGGACCATCCCCGCCGCACTCGGTGTCGTGACCGCCGACCCGACCGCCACAGTGGTTGGCCTGTCGGGCGACTACGACTTCCAGTTCATGATCGAGGAACTGGCGGTCGGCGCGCAGTTCAACCTGCCCTATGTCCACGTCGTCGTGAACAACTCCTACCTCGGACTGATCCGTCAGGCACAGCGCCAGTTCGACATGAACTTCTGCGTCTCGCTCGGATTCGACAACATCAACTCCGAGGAGAACAGCGCAAACGACGCTATCGCAGTCCCGAAAGGCTACGGGGTCGACCACCTGCGTGTCGCAGAAGGACTCGGTTGCAAGGCACTCCGAGTGACCGAGCCGGGAGAAATTGCCGGGGCCCTCGAGCGCGCCAAGACGTTGGCAGGCGAGCACAAAGTCCCCGTCATCGTCGAGGTGTTTCTCGAACGCATCACCAACATCGCCATGGGAACCGAGTTGGACAACGTGAACGAATTCGAGGCGCTCGCCGAGAGCCTCGACGATGCACCGTCGTCACACGCCCTGCTCGACTAACACACTCAACAAGCCGCTAAGCACGGACATCAAATGCTCAGCGTCCGGGAGCCAACCCTCAAATGTCATCTCCCGGGCTCCATCGGTAGCAAGGTACGAAGAGATTCGTACCGCCGAATTGATCCCCGGCACACCCCTTCTTAGGTCGATCATCTTCGGACGCTACCGACCGCGGTTCAGCACTCCAACCGCATACGTACGTCCCCATCCGAGGAGGAGTAATGATCGACACCACCACTGCAATAGTGGACTTCGCACAGAAGTGGCGACACTGGGGCGGCGGATCCGACGCCGACATCTTTGTCGAATTCGGTCTCACGCCCGCCCAATACTTCCGCCGATTGCAGCAGATCCTGGAGAAGAAGTGGTTCATGCACAGTCTCGCGATCACCCCTGCGGTCTCGGCTCAGCTTCAGCTGATCTGCCAAGTCCGGCTTGCCTCGCACTCGGCCAGGAACACAATGGCACACGCCAACATCCTGCCGCGTACGCGATGACCGAGTCAGTCACGATCACCGCACCCCACCTAGGACACGTAGGCGAGTGGGCGGCCACCCCACCCCACTCCAACAACAGCGCTAACCCACTGCATCGCACGAAGATCGTGTGCACACTTGGACCTGCTACCGCCACCGGTGACCGTATTCGCGAGCTCGTCGAGAGCGGTATGGACGTGGCGCGGCTGAATTTCAGCCACGGCGAGCACGCCGACCACGAGGAGAACTACAAACGGGTGAGGGCGGCCTCGGACGCGACGGGGAAGGCGGTCGGTGTCCTGGCCGACCTGCAGGGCCCGAAGATCCGGCTCGGCCGGTTCGCGGAGGGGCGGACCACGTGGGCCAACGGTGAGGAGGTGCGGATCACCGTCGACGAGTGCGAGGGCACCCACGACCGGGTCTCGACCACCTACAAGCAGTTGGCGGAGGACGCCAAGCCGGGTGACCGGTTGCTGGTGGACGACGGCAAGGTCGGTCTGGTGGTCTCCGGGGTGGAGGGCAACGACGTGATCTGCCGGGTCACCGAGGGTGGCCCGGTGTCGAACAACAAGGGTGTGTCGCTGCCGGGGATGAATGTGTCGGTGCCGGCGCTGTCGGAGAAGGACATCGCGGACCTCGAGTTCGCGCTCGGGTTGGGTGTCGATTTCATCGCGTTGTCGTTCGTGCGGTCGCCGGCGGACATCGAACTGGTGCACGAGGTGATGGACCGGGTGGGTCGCCGGATTCCGGTGATCGCGAAGCTGGAGAAGCCGGAGGCGATCGACAACCTCGAGGCGATCGTGCTGGCGTTCGACGCGGTGATGGTCGCGCGCGGTGATCTGGGTGTGGAGTTGCCGCTCGAGCAGGTGCCGCTACTGCAGAAGCGGGCGATTCAGATCGCCCGGGAGAACGCGAAGCCGGTGATCGTGGCGACGCAGATGCTGGAGTCGATGATCGAGAACTCCCGGCCGACCCGCGCGGAGGCCTCGGATGTCGCGAACGCGGTCCTCGACGGTGCGGACGCGGTGATGCTGTCCGCTGAGACGTCGGTGGGTAAGTATGTGATGGAGACGGTGCGCACGATGGCGCGGATCGTGGAGGCGGTGGAGAACGAGTCGACGCAGGTGCCGCCGCTGACGCATGTGCCGCGGACCAAGCGGGGGGTGATCTCGTACGCGGCCCGGGATATCGGGGAGCGGTTGGATGCGAAGGCGTTGGTGGCGTTCACGCAGTCCGGGGACACGGTGCGCCGGTTGGCGCGGTTGCATACGCCGTTGCCGTTGCTGGCGTTCACGCCGTTGCCGGAGGTGCGCAGCCAGTTGTCGTTGACGTGGGGGACGGAGACGTTCATCGTCGATCCGGTCGACAGCACGGATGCGATGGTGCGGCAGGTCGACAACGCGTTGCTCGGGTTGGGCCGGTATCAGAAGGGTGAACTCGTCGTGATCGTGGCGGGGTCGCCGCCCGGCACCGTAGGCTCGACCAACCTGATCCACGTCCACAGAATCGGCGAAGACGACCACTAATTAGCCTGAACAGGACGAATTGGCGCACAACCTAAAGCGTGAACTCCCTCCCATTCATCACAGCGCAGCGTCTTTCTCGAACTCGGTCGCCAGCTCTTGAGCCACCCGCTGGAGCAGGGGACCAATCTGATCGGCGGATTCGACGGTTACCCGCGTCGCCGGTCCCGAGATCGAAACAGCAGTCGGGGTAGGCGCATTGGGCACCGGCACCGCAAAGCACCGGACGCCGATCTCCTGCTCCCCCTCATCGAGGGCGTATCCGCGTCTTCGAGACACTTCGAGATCGGCGATGAGCGTCTCGGGATCGGTGAGGGAATTCTCGGTGTAAGACGGCATACCCGTCCTGGTGACCAAGGAGCGAACCGCCTCGTTGGACAGCTGCAGAAGCAGTGCTTTTCCGACTCCGGTGCAGTGCAGGAAAACGCGCCGACCGACCTCCGTGAACATTCGCATCGAATGCGGGGACGGAACTTGCGCCACATAAACCGCCATATTCCCATCGAGCACTGCCATGTTCGCTGTCTCCCCGGATTGTTGGACCAGACTCGACAGGTGAGGACCCGACCAGGACCCGATGAGCTGAGTTGCACTGTCACCGAGGCGAACCAACTTCGGCCCCAAAGCGTATCGTCGGGACGGCACCTGACGCACATACCCCCGATTCACGAGTGTGCGAACGAGCCGATGAATGGTCGGAAGAGGAAGCGCTGCCAGGTCGGCAAGCTCAGTGACTCCGATCGGTCCGCGGGCCGAAGCCATCATCTCGAGGATGTCGAAGACTCGCTCGACCGACTGGACTCCACCGCCGGCGTTAGCTCCGGTTTCTGCGGTCATCTCTGACCTCCATTCCTTCAGTCACCGGCTCCTCAGAGGATCCACGAAGCGGAAGACATCGTCGAAGTGCCAGCAGCATGGCTCGCGCACCTGACGCGATCACGCACGCGGTCAATATTCGGATGGGGACTAGATCGCGAAGCTGGGATTCCCGCGCCCTATCGGCGCGGACATGTTGGACCTGTTGATGCTGCCGGACGAAGCGACGGCGGTTCTGGCGACGGCGGGCAGTCTGTTCGACGGCGCAGGTGTTGACTCGGCGCGAACCGGAGTACCGGTAGTCAATTCCGCCACAGTCGGCGCTCAGGGTGGTCGCCGATCTCTTGTCGCTGTTCGACCGGGCAATCTCTGGTGGGATTGCAAAGGTCGCGAAACCAGGTGAACTACGCACTGGCCGAGTGCGCCCGGCCGGCGAGGATCGCCAGGTCTTGTTGGATTCGGTCCCTGGCGCCGTCGCCGACCGGGCAGCGCCGGACGTGCAGGACGATGGGCTGATCTAGGGGCGAGGGCGACAGCGGTCCACGCAGTCGGTTGCCTCGCCCCGGAGATCAATTGCCACAATCACACTGTGAGTCACACATTGGTTTCTGCGCTCGTGGTGTCTGAGTTCGCGGTTCTGACGAGGTCAGGGGGTTCAGGCCGCGGATGGAGGCATCAATGAGTTCGATCGGGTGGAAGAGTGGAACACCGTCAAGGTAGCGTGCGATTTGAAGTAGGCACCCCGGATTTCCGGTTGTCACCGCGTCGGGTTGTACGCTAAGGATGTTCGCGACCTTGCGATTTCCGAGTTCTTCACCGGCTTCTGGTTGGACCATGTTGTATATGCCGGCAGAACCGCAGCACAGTTCCGACTCGGGTACCTCCAGCACTTCGAGTTGGGGAATTGTCCGCAGAACGTCGCGGGGCTGTCGACGGATCTGTTGGCCGTGCGCGAGATGGCACGCATCGTGATAAGCGATGCGTGCGGCAATGGGGTGCCGGGGGGCCTGCGGTTCGAGACTTGCGAGCACTTCAGTGATGTCGCGGATTTTCGCACTGAACTCTGCTGCACGTCCGGCATATTCGGTGTCGTCAGCAAGCAGATGGCCATACTCCTTGAGTGTTGATCCGCAGCCAGCGACGTTGACCACGATATCGTCGACATCCAGGTCCTCGAACGATTCAATCATTTTACGCGCCCGATCGAGGCCCTCTTCTTCGCGTCCGGCATGGACACTGAGCGCTCCGCAACACCCTTGCTTGGGAACCACGACCTCGCATCCCTCGGCGATCAGCACGCGGACCGTTGCCTGGTTCACTTGGGCGAAGAACACTTGCTGGACACAGCCCGAAATGAGGGCCACACGGCGACGAGCCGCCCCTACCGGGCGGTTGATTTCACGTTGTCGACTCGCGATATTGCGCAGTATCACGCGTGGCATCAGTGCCTCCAGCGCCTGCATCCGCGCCGGCAACATGCTCATCATCCCGGTCCTGTGCAGTAATGACCGGATCCCCGAACGCTGGTACAGCCACGCGCCGAGCGCTACCACCCGGAGTCGGGCAGGATAGGGGAAAATGGCGAAGATCAAGGCTCGGAACAGCCGATCGGCCACAGTGCGGGGAACTGCCCGCTCGATCTGCGGACGCACCGCTTCGATCAGTTGGTCGTACTGCACCCCCGACGGGCATGACGATACGCACGCCATGCATCCCAGACACGCGTCGAAGTGGCTAGCGAAGGATTCGTCAATAGGAACCTGGCCCTCGGTGGCCAGATTCATCAAATGAATCCGCCCCCTTGGGGAGTCCATCTCCTCGCCCCATAGTTGGTATGTGGGACAGGTTGGTAGGCAGAATCCGCAGTGGACGCAGTCCGCCAACAGTTCTGGCTTGGGTGGGTTGTGGTCATCGAAGGAACTGGACATGAACGTAGATCTCCTTGAAAGCAATCAGAACCACGGATGGAATCGACCGGGGCCGAGCAGATCGCCGGGGTCGTAGGCCGCTTTGACAGCGCGCAAGGCTGCGACCGCCGACGGCGGTTCCCCCCACGCATCGATCAGATCGGTGAGACCTTCGGGCCGGTCACGCAGAGTTACGGTGCCATCATGGCTTTCGATGTCCTGGCGCCATTGGTCGACGGTCGCGGCGTGTGCCGAGAGGGTCGCGGCGTCGATCCTCAAGTCAACTCGCCCAGTGAGCAATCCTGCCCCGATAGTCGGCACTGCTCCGTGTTCGAGGCATGATCGCTCGGCTGCGTGAACAATTGATGACACGTCGGAGGGCCGGGCTAGCCCGTGCAGGGTGGTTGTGTCCTGGGCGCTGTGGCCGTTGCGACTGCTGACCGCTGCCTGCTGCGCCCAGGCCTGCGTAGCCTCGTCGTCGTCCAGGATGCTGGTACCCACGCCAGTGATGTGAGCGGCGGCGTCAAGACGTTCGTGTACGCCGGAGCGTGTGCCCTCGAAGCGGATCAGCAGTCTGCCGGAAATCCACTCGGCGGCCACGGGTTCTAGGGCTGTCTCGGCGATTGCCTCGGCGTAGGTGACCGCCTCGTCGATGCCGGTCTCGATACTTAGTGTTCCTGTCGCTGCCGGTATCGGGTGGAGGCGAAAGGTGAGGTCGGTGATCGCCGCCAGGGTGCCCAGCGAGCCCGAGACCAGCCGCGCCAGGTCGTAGCCGGCGACATTCTTGATGACGTGGCCGCCTGACCGTGCGATCTCACCGTCCGATAGGACCAGCGTGGCTCCGATCACCAGGTCGCGGGGACCGCCGAACGCTAACTGTGCCGGGCCTTGATCGGCGGTGGCGAGCATTCCGCCGACGGTGGCACCGCGATCGATGCGGGCTGCGTCGAGGGCCAGACGCTGGCCGTGATCGGCAACGACCGACTGCAGATCGGCGACCGCCATCCCCGCTTCGACCTGAATCGTCATATCACCGGGCTCGTAGCGAAGGACTGAGTCCAGCTTGTGTATCCGCAAGGTGGTGGATGCCCGGATATCGCCGCCCCAGTACTGCGCGGTGCCGGCGCCGACAATGTTGAGTGCACGGTGCTCCTGCGCGGCGTCGCGTAGGCACTCGGCAACCTCGCGGGCGTTGTCGGGTTCCCACACCGGCCGGGCAGCTTGCTGGGCCTTAGAAGCGTTCGATATCACCGCTGACCTCCAGAGCGTGGGGAACATAGACGCCCGGCTTTTCGCCACACAGCCGGGGTGTCGGCAGGAGCTTGCCCGGGTTACACAGCTCTTCGGGATCGAAAGCCCGGCGAAGCCGCCACATCGCAGCGAGATCCGATTCGGTAAACATCCGCGGCATCGAACACGCCTTATCCGTGCCGATTCCGTGCTCACCGGACAACGATCCACTCATCTCCACGCACAGTTCGGCGATCTCGCGCGAGAGTTCTTCGGCCTGCTCGAGTTGCCCTTCGGCCTCACTGTAGAGAACAAGCGGGTGCAAGTTTCCATCTCCGGCATGGAACACGTTGGCGACTCGAAGGCCCGATTCGGCGGCCTTCTCCCCGATTCGAGAGAGGATTTCACTGAGGCGGGTGCGCGGCACAACGCCGTCCTGAACAATGTAGTCCGGACTGATCCGTCCCACCGCCGCGAACGCGGCCTTGCGTCCCCGCCAGATCATGGCCCGCTCGGCGGAGTCTTTTGCGATGCGGATCTTCGTGGTGCCGGTGTCTCGGCAAATCTGTTCGACGGCCTCGAATTCTACCTTCGATTCCGCAGCGGGACCGTCGTTTTCGACGATCAGGGCGGCCGCTGTGTCCAGACTGTATCCGGCGCCGACCGCGGCCTCGGATGCTTCGATGGCAAGGGCGTCCATCATTTCGATGGCCGCGGGCACGATCCCCGCAGCGATGATGCGGGTAACGGCCTCGCTGGCAGCGGTAATGGAGGGGAAGTCCGCGCACAGTGTGTGGACCGTTGCCGGGTTGCGTACCAGCCGCACAACCACTTGGGTGACGATCCCCAGGGTGCCCTCTGATCCGACGAAGGCCGCCAACAGGTCGTAACCAGGCTGTTCACGATTGACTCCGCCCAAACGAACGACCGAGCCGTCGGCAAGGACGACTTCGAGTTCCAGCACGTGATGCACGGTGAAGCCGTATTTGAGACAGTGTGCGCCACCGGAGTTTTCGGCGACGTTGCCGCCGACGGTACACACTTGCTGACTGGACGGATCGGGGGCGAAATGGAGTCCGAACGGTGCGGCGGCCTTGGTGATGTCGATGTTGGTGACGCCCGGTTCGACAACGGCCCGCAGGTTGCGAGGGTCGATTTCCAAGATTGCCCGCATCCGCTGCAGGGAGATGACGATACCGTCGGATGTGGGCAGCGCCCCTCCGGAGAGTCCGGTTCCTGCGCCGCGCGCAACATAGGGCACACCGAACTCGCGGCAGGTGAGCACCGCTTGGCGGACCTCTTCGGTCGTGTCAGCCAACACAACCGCGCTGGGCGTTACCCGGAAGCCGGTCAGGCCGTCACATTCGTACGTGCGCAGCGCGGTCGGATCTACGATGACGGCACCAGGGCGCAGCCGACCGCACAAGGAATCGAGGAATGTGTCGTCGTCGCGCGCAGTGTCCGTGGTGGTCTCGGTCAGTGTCATCTCTGCGGAATCTCCTCCTGCGCTCTGGACCGATCGGGGAGCAGCGGCGGCGGGAGGTCGTATCGCACCGGCGTCACGGAAAGCCGCAGTGGACTGCTTACCTGAGGAACACTTCGATCGCCGGCACTGACCATCCGGTGCGGCTCGAGTCCGAGTTTCTCGGCAAACTCGAACGCCTCGGCGATGGAGTTGACCGGGCCGGCCGGCACCCCGGCTTGCCGCAGCCGGTTCAAGAGGTCCTCGACGCTGAGCGCGGTCGAGGCACCTTCCAGCAGCGTGATCAGGTCGTCACGGTGACTGACGCGCTCGGTGTTGGTGACAAATCGAGGGTCGCTGGCAAGCTCGACCACACCCAACGCGGCGCACAACTTGTGGAACTGCCGATCATTGCCGCAGGCCAACGCGATCTGACCATCGCGGGCGTGCAACGTCTGATACGGCGCGATCGAGGGATGCTGGTTACCCATTCTGCCCGGTGACATGCCGGAACCCAGGAAGGCTGTTGCCTGATTGGCCAAACTGGCGAGCAACGATTGCAGCATGGTGACATCGACGCGCTGGCCGACGCCCGTCGACTCACGGTGCCGCAACGCGGCCAGGACACCGACGGTGGCATGCAACGCGGCCAACACGTCGACGAGAGCGACGCCGACCTTGATCGGCCCGCTGTCCTCGGTTCCGGTTATGCTCATCAGTCCGCCGACCGCCTGTACCAGCAGGTCGTATCCGGCGAGGTCGCGCGCTGGCTCCGAATCGCCGAAGGCGGAAATGGAACAGTAGATTACTCGCGGATTGAGAGCCGAAACGTGTTCGTACCCTAGCCCCATTCGGTCAGCGACGCCCGGGCGGAAGTTTTCCACGACGATGTCAGCCGAGGCCGCGAGTTCCGCGGCGAGCGCCGCGTCGCCGGTGTCGTGCAGATCGAGAACCACAGAGCGCTTATTCCGGTTGGCGCTCCAGAAATACGTCGCCTCACCCTGAGCGAAGGGTGGCCCCCACGCCCGTGTGTCGTCACCGCCGTCGCGCTCCACTTTGATCACGTCGGCACCCAGATCGCCCAGCATCATCGTCAGGTACGGCCCGGCCAGGATGCGACTCAAGTCCAGCACCCGAATTCCTGCCAGGCTTCCCGCCTGCTCAGTGGTCCAGCTGATTCGATCCGAAGCAGATAGCGTCATTTGTTTACCCCTATTGGTAAGACCATCATGTCGGTCTTAACACGGTAAGCTTCGTAAGGTGTCGGTGCAAGAGGAATCCGGAGTCGGTGTCACGGGATGGACGAAGGTTCGACGCGCACGCGTCCACGAACTCGTCATCGAGCAGATCGAGGAACGTATCCGCCACGGTGGACTCCAGCGCGGCGATCGCCTTCCCAGCGAGCGGCAGCTCAGCCAGCTCCTCGGGGTCAGTAGGCCTTCGGTGCGCGAGGCTCTGCACTCGCTGGAAGCACTCGGCGTCATCGCCGAACGCGTTACCTCTGGTCCCGAGTCCGCCAAGGTGCTGGCCACTGAACCGTCAGACGCGCTCACCAGCATGCTTCGACTACACATCGGATTGAGCAACTTTTCGGAGATTGAGGTCGTTCAAACCCGCCTCATCGTCGAAGAGTGGGCGGTGCGCGAAGCCGCGACAATGGCAACGGCTTCCGAAGTCGACGATCTGGCTCGGACGCTCGATTCCATGGACGGGCGGGACGTCGACATCTTGCGGTTCAATGCACTCGACTCGGTCTTCCACACGGGCATTGCCCAGGCCAGCGGAAATCGTCTCATCGCGTACCTCACCGGAGCCCTCCGCGACACCGTCGAACGCCACAGACTTGCCGCGATGCGCGCGCTGGGGCCGTGGCCCTCGGTATCTGAGGGTCTGCAGGCCGAACATCGCCGAATCCTCGGCGCGATCGCCGACGGCGACGCCGACGCCGCCGCCGCTGCGCTCCGCGACCATCTGCGCCACACCTACCCCGAGGCGTCCGAGTAACCCCTGGCGGAAATTCCATGATACGGAATTTGTTTTTCTCTCTTCGAAATAGGGGCTTGCGCAAACGTGACTCGCGTCATACCGTCTTCTTAGCGCCACGATGGCCTGACCATCATTGCCGGACGGGCCTTCCGGGACGGAACTCGTCTCCGCCCGCGGCGTACCCGCGGCGCAATTCGCGGCGCACTGGCGGCGCATAGGCGGCGCACCGGCATCCCCAAGGGACATCCCCGGGGGACTACTTCGAGGAGACCTTCGATGCCAACGCAGTCGCGTATCACCCGAGACAAATCCCATACGCAGATGCCCACTCCGCCTCGCCGGTGGACCGACTACGCCAAGGGAATCGGTCCCGGATTGCTGGTTAGCATGGCCTGGATGGGCGCCGGCGATCTCGTCGACTCATCAGTCGCAGGGGCCAATTACGGCTACTCGCTGATGTGGGCGCTGGGTCTGGCCCTGTTGAGCCGGTTCTTTTTCACCAGCGCGATCGCGAAATACGGCCTATGCAATTCCGTGGGCGATGAGACCATCATCGAAGGGTTCGGCGCGGTATGGAAGAAACTGCCGCTGGTCATTGGGACGCTCGCACTGATCAGCGGTTTCATCTTGCAGACCTACATGGTCGCCATGGTCGGCAACGCCCTGCATCACCTCTTCCGCGGATTCGGGGGGTCCACATGGGGACCGTTCCTATGGAGCGTGTTCGCCGCCGCGATCGGATGGCTGGTCCTCACGCGGCCGAAGGCCTACTCCATTTTGGAGATCATCGCCCGAATCAAGGTATCCATCCTTGTCATTGTCTTCCTATACGCCGCCATCAAGTCCCAGCCGAAACCCGGCGATATCGTTCACGGGCTGGCCTTCTCAGCGCCTCCTGATACTGGAGCCTTCGCCACTTTGCTTGTGGCCGCCGCGATCATCGGTGCGGTGGGCGGCTCGGCCGGCAACCTCATGTATCCCGAGTTCATCCGTGACAAAGGCTGGAAGGGTCCGGAATTCCTGCGCATGCAGCGCATCGACCTGTTGAGCGGAGTTATCGCCGTGGTGGTGGTTAACCTCTCCATCTGGATCGTCGGGGCAGAGGTGCTGCGCCCTGCAGGGATTAAGATCGCCACCCTCGATGACCTGAGCCAGATGATGTCACTTGCACTCGGCCCGATCGGACCGTGGCTGCTGTGGCTCGGCCTGATGATGACCGCCTTCTGCTCGTGCACCACCTACGCACGCGGTTACACCAGAATCTTCTTCACCGGCATTCATCACGCGTTTCCCTCTCGCAAGAACGCCGACATCCCCACCGACCGCACCCTGGGATTCCGCGTCGTGCAACTCGGGCTTATGCTGTGCATACCGACCCTGTTCGCGTTACCCGTCTTTCCCGATGTCGTCGCCATGACAGTGGCCGGAAGCGCGACCGCCGGAATCCTCGCGCCCGTCATCATCGTCGGCACTCTCATCGTGACCAACGACAAACGTCGGATGCTGCCCGGATACGCCAACAAATGGTGGGAAAACGTCATCTTGCTCATCGTCGGCGGCATCGGCCTGTGGGCGGCCTACGGGTTGATAACCGGCTTGTTCTGAACCATCTATCAACGAATCACGAGCGCTCAATTGTGGCACTCATTATTGAGAAAGAGGTAGAAATGGCCGAGCAAAACCTGGACTTACGAACCAGAAAGTTCTGGGGTTGGGGATTCGCCGACACCGGCATCACGGACGCAGAGGTCGACACCCTGGGAACAATGATCAGGGATAAGTTCGGATTTCCCATCCACGATCTCGCGAAGGCGCCGACCATCGATGAGATCGAACTGCGGGATCCTCGTGTCACACCGCCCGACACTTTGGCCCACATCTGCAAGTCAGACACCTGGACGAGAGCAGAGCACACCCTGGGCAAGAATCTGGGCGACTTCGTTCGCGGTTTGGAACGCAAATTCGACAATCCCCCTGATTTCGTTGCCTTCCCCAGAAACGAGCGTGATGTCGTCTCGATCCTGGACTGGGCGCACGACAACGCCGTCGCCGTCATTCCCTACGGCGGTGGGTCCTCGGTGGCACAGGGCATTGAGCCCATCGTCACCGATGACTACCGGGGCGCAATCACCGTCGACCTTCGACACCTCAACCAGGTGCTGGAAATCGATCGAGAATCTCGTTCCGCCCGAATCCAGGGCGGTGTGCTGGGGCCGGACATGGAAAACCAGTTGCGCCCGCACGGATTGTCGATGCGCTTCTTCCTCCAGGCTTTCGAATTCTCTTCCCTGGGTGGCTGGATCGCGACCCGCGCAGCCGGCCACTTCGCGACCGGCGCCACACAGATCGATGACTCCGTACAGTCGATGCGAGTGGTGACCCCATCCGGGACGATGCAAACCCGGCGCCTGCCCTGTGACGGCGCCGGAGTGTCCGCCGATCGCATGTTCATCGGCTCGGAAGGCACACTCGGCATCATCACCGAAGCATGGATGCGGTTGCAGGACAAGCCTACGTTCAAGGTGGCAACCTCGGTGCCGTTCGACAACTTCACCAACGCCGTAAACGCAATTCGGGCACTTTCGCAATCAGGCCTTCAGCCCTCCAACTGCCGGCTCCTCGATCCCACCGAAAGCTTGCTGTCGGGAGCATCGAAGTCCGACTCGATCCTCGTCGTGGCGTTCGAGTCCGCCGATCACGAACTACATGCCTGGATGCAACGGGCCGCACAAATCTGTGCCGATCACGGCGGACGTGTCAGCAAGGAAGCGCTGCAGGGCGTTTCGTCACCAGATGCAGGGCATTCCGGTGCGGCTGGCCGGTGGCGCGACTTCTTCGTCCGCGGACCCTATTTCAAGGAGGGTTACACCCGGATGGGTGTCTTGAGGGAGACTTTCGAGACCGCGTGTACGTGGAGCGCGTTCCCTGAACTGCATGCTCGTGTCGTGGAAGAAACCACCAAGGCCGCCAAGCGTGAATGTGGTGACGGTGTGGTGGCGTGCCGGTTCACCCACGTCTATCCCGACGGGCCCGCGCCCTACTACACCGTGCTGGCCCCGGCCAAGCAGGGCGCCGAGGTCGAGCAATGGGCGGCGATCAAGGCCGCGGCATCAGAGGCCGTCCTCGCGGCGGGCGGGACAATTACCCATCACCACGCCGTCGGCCGTTTCCACCGTCCGTGGTACGACCAGCAGCGTCCCGAACTGTTCGCCTCAGCGCTTCAGTCGGTCAAGAAGACGGTCGACCCGAGTGGCATCATGAACCCCGGCGTGCTCGTCGACCCCCGATAGCGCCAACACCAAGTCCGCGCGTGGTCTCGTCCGGTCAAATCGCACCCTGGCCGGGCGGGACCACCACACATCACACTCCCGGAAATACCGAAGCAACTATCCCCGCATCTAGCTGTTCAGCACCACCGACTGCAGATGCGGTTTCCCTCAGGGATTGCGCTCGCAAAACTCGTCTCGACCCGCTGTGCGATGAAATGGCAGCCGGAAGCTAGCGGGTGCACCGCCTACTCAGTGTCGAAAACTCGAAGGATTCGATCGATGAAGATTGCGTTGGGCAACCACTGCCCGGATGTACATGCCACAAGCTGGATCGCCCCCAACGCGACGGTCATCGGCAAGGTGTGCCTCGGTAAATACGTCGGAATTTGGTACAACGCAGTCATTCGCGGTGACATGGAATTGATCACCATCGGTGATCAGACCAACATCCAGGACGGCTGCGTGTTGCATGCCGATCCAGGTATTCCGCTAACCGTCGGAAGCGGCGTATCACTGGGACACAATGCCATCCTGCACGGCTGTGAGATAGGAGATGACGTGCTTGTCGGCATGGGTGCCACGGTCCTCAACGGCGCCAAGATTGGGTCCGGCACATTGATCGCCGCGAACGCATTGGTCCTCCAAGACGCTGAGATCCCCCCGGGCTCCTTGGTGGCGGGCGTCCCTGGCAAGGTACGCCGCGAGATAACCGACGCCGAGCGTGACAGCATAAAACGCAACGCCGCAATGTATCTTGACGCGCTTCACATGCATTCCACAGGCCATGAAGTCTGAAGCATCAAAGCCGTAGCATGAAACCTACGCCCAGCGTGCGGAGTGAGCTGACAGCGACGACCTCGCGACTCCTGACGTAGCGCGGCATATGCTGCGTGGCTCTCGGTGGGGTGCTGCTGTAGCGCAGGGTCGAGGCCGGCTCCCGGTTGGACAGTGTGGGTGCCTTCGGCAGCCAGGCGTAGTGGGTGCGTCTGCCCAGTCTGAAGTGGCCCCGGTCGGGTGATTGGGGATGATGTCGCCGATGTCGGCCAGCGCGGGGCCTGGCGTTTAACCAAGCTTGTTGGTAGGCGAAGAAACCCTCGGCAGAAAATGCCTCGATCCGCTTGCATTCGTCGCCGTCAGGCGGCCCGCAGCCGCCACCTGCGTCACTTCGTCGTCGCGGCCAGCGCGGTTGCGGCCGCGCCCGCAGTGGGGGTCTGACGATGGCGAGCCCTGAACGCCACTCCCGCGATCGTTATTCAGGCGCTCGACCATAGCGACGCTCGACTGTATGGACCCTCGACAATCGGCTTGAGGTCGACGGACCGGTGGAATTCCGCACCTCGAAAGACTCGACCTACCGCTACCGCCCTCTCGGCGCTCACCAAGGTCACATCGAGCAGCCGCCGACTGGCAGATCCTAGTCGCTGTGATCGCTCCGTCCGAGAGAGCGATCACCCATGCCGCGCACGCTCACACCTACCTGCACAGGAGTTACCAGCCGGTCCGGATACAAATCACACCGCTACGAGTGTGGTGTCGGCCGCCGCGGTTGAAGACCCGGCGCAAGCCCTGCGAATAGTCGTGCACAACGTTGGGTCATCTGTTCGGGTGACTCTTCGGGATGCGATATCGACCAGGTAACCAGAGAATTGAAGACACTTGACCAGACCGCAACCATAGCGGCTCGGTCAAGCGGATCGTCATTACCGGAGAGCTCCATCAATTCACCCACCCCGTCTTCGGCAAGTAAAGTGATCCGACGGGTATAGCGGGCAATCGCCTCGTCGATCTCAGGAGTTCCAGGCACGGTCGGATCGAAGAATAGCTGCCAGAGCCAGGGCCTCGACTCAAGCACCGTGAAAACACCCTCAAGAGTGACAACAGCTCGTTGCAGTCCCACAGCGCCGCTCGCTGCGGTCCGCTCCATATCGGCGGCCAGCAAACTACCCGCATGCACCAGGCACGCGCTGAACAACCCTTCCTTCGATCCGAAATAGTTGTAAATCAACGCCTTGGAGATTCCGGCGGCTTTCGCGATGTCGTCGACGGACGTGCCAATGAATCCACCCTCGCCGAACGACCGGCAAGCCTCCTCGACGATTTGCGCTTCACGATAGGCGCGAGCGACACCCTTGGTGCCAGCGTTGGAACGGTTGGATGGCGGTGCCGGGCTCATGGATTCAGTCTAGCCAACGATATGTATCGGTGGTAATTTACCCACGAGTCATATCACGGGAGGCTGTCATGCACGAGCTGTTCGACCCCTTGGGGAACCCCCTTGTCTACGCGATTCCGTTCTTCGTATTGACGATGCTGATCGAGCTCGCCGCGCTCAAGTGGCTCGACCACGACGACGAGCTGACCGGCTATTCGGTGAAGGATTCACGCACCAGCTTGCTGATGTTCGCCGGTTCAACGGTCACCCTGACCGTGTTCAAGCTGGGCTCGTTCGTCATCTTCAACCTGGTCTTCGTGTATCTCGCGCCCGTGCAACTCGATACCGGGGCGTGGTGGTACTGGCCGGCGATGCTGCTCGCGCTCGATTTCGCGTACTACTGGCAGCACCGGTTCGTTCACCGAGTGAACGTAGGATGGGCCGCCCATCAGGCGCACCATTCGAGCGAATACATGAACTTCGGCACGGCACTGCGGCAGAAGTGGAACCCGTGGTTCGAGTTCTTCTTCTGGCTTCCTTTGCCTCTGTTGGGTTTTGCGCCCTGGACACTGTACGTGGCCTTCAGTGTGAATCTCGTCTACCAGTTCTTCGTGCACACCGAGATGATCGGCAAGCTCCCGCGTCCGATCGAGTTCATCTTCAACACACCCTCACACCACCGGGTCCACCATGGCTCCGACCAGGAGTACCTCGATCGCAACTACGCCGGCATGCTGATCATCTGGGACCGGATGTTCGGCACGTTCATCGAGGAACGGCAGCGACCCACCTACGGACTGACCAAGCAGGTAGACACGTACAACGTGCTCACGTTGGAATACCGCGCGTTCGCCGACATCCTGCGCAACGTGCGATCGAGCACCCGATTCCGCGACCGGCTCGGCTACGTATTCGGCCCACCGGGCTGGGAACCGGCCAGCAACCTCACCACCACACCCCCCACCCTCGAGTGCAATCTCTCGGCGGAGCCCACGACTGACGCGACCGTGGGAGATTCCTCCCGAGACTCGGTTGGGTCTGGACTCCACGCCGTTCCAGTGGGTGACTCTGATCGACGTCCGATCCCGGGCTGAGGCAGTTCGGTTCGCCATCCTTCCAAGAAATGAACAGTCACCCGCAGCGGGGACGCAACAACCGAGCCGCAGCTGCTGGGTACCGCGGCTGTAGTGCGCCGCACAATCGCAAAGGTTCCACATCCTCGTCGCCCCCCGACCATGACGCAGTGACCGCGCCCCACGACAGAGCGTGGGGTCGACGGTCCCGACCCGCGAGCTCCCATAGGAAGCCATGACCGCCATCCTCGGCAGTATCAACCGCAGAATTAATTCGCGCCCCTTCGACGCCATGACCACCCCGATCCACACCCCTCGCGGCCGCTATGGACTGGTCCACTACGGCGTTATCGTGCCAGGACTCCCCGACCCGCTGCGGTTCTTCAACGCAATTCTCATCCTCGGCGACGCTCGCATTCCGGTGTTTGACAACCGCGGGTATACGACGACCACACCGGCGGACTCGGCATGGTTACTGCTGGGCTCAGCCGCGATCACGGACGGTTTCCATCTGTACAGCGCCGCGGACGACGGCGACCTGGCCGCTGATGGCAGCCACTTGCGCTTGGGGGGCGTCACTCTCGAAAGGAGCACTGACTGCGTGAAGTTGGCGGTGAATCGGCCCGACGTGGAGATCGAGCTGGTGCTCGAGCCGACCTCGGCGGTGTCCCAATTTGCACGCCGGAGTGGACTCTATGACCACTGGAGTGTGCTGTGCGATTATCGCGGCGGCTTTACCACAGGCGGCGAGCAAATCGAAGTTTCCGGACTGTGCACCTACGAGTACGCACGTGCCGTCAATCTTCCTATGCCGGTGCGCTTCTTCACTTACCATGTGCTCAACATCGATGCGAACGTACAGGTACTGCTGGCCGAACAGCGGGGACCTCAAGGTCTGCCGCTCCAACGTTCCGTTTATGTCCGCAATCGCGACGGCACCAGTGAGGAGCTCACAAACAAGTTCCGGTTTGACGTCCTCGAGCATGCTGAGCCGGCGGTACTAACCCCTGACGGGAGGAGGATGCAACTGCCACGGCGGTTCAGCTGGGCGGTGCGAGACCAATCGGGACGGGACGTAGTCACGATTGAGGGAATCAGCAACGACGACTTCGTCTACGGCCTCGGCGCAGGCTACGTCGGCAGTTACCAATACTCCGGCACATACCGAGGCAGGGCCATCTCCGGGACCGGCTACGTCGAGTGGATCGATCGACGCTGACCGCGATGGGCAGTCCGCCGCATAGCAATTGTCGATGTAGATCGGATTCGTTGCGCTCAAAGCGTTGTGAGCTGGTTGGCGATGAAGGTGCCAACTGTTCTGCGGCGACGAAAGTCTACCCACAACGCAACTGAAGAACCTCAAACTCCCCGGTGTGGGCCATGCCGCGCGACGAGAGCGCACGATCCTCCCCGCGCAGATCCGTCCGGATTAAATCCTCGAAACTGACGACCTTGTTACCTTTGGCGCAATTCTTCGTTCGACGCAATCGGACGGCGATGCATCCTGTGGGAACCCGCTTTTGGTCGCCTTCGATCACACCTCCCCTACCGCGGAGAAGACATGCGGTAGCCGGAAATTCCGTGCTACCCATGTCAGTGGCCCCGAGTGGTCTCGGTCGTCGACTGAGAACTGCGCTGCACGCCAGTCCGAAACAGTGCAGCACATTCGCCCAACACTCCACTCCACGTGCAGGCGTGGTGTCGCCGAACGGCTCCCCCTTGTTTTGCACGCACTACGCAACAATTGCCGTCACGCCGCGGATACCACATTCTCCATCTGCCGGACACACGCAGAGACGTGCTCCTTGTTGCGTCGGCTTCCGATCTGATTGGCGGTGACGAAACCGCTTTCACTGGGCAACGCTATAGCTGACTCAGTCTGACACTATTGCTGGAAGGGGCATAGGAGCCTTGTGGCTGCGGCGCAGACCCTTGCGGTCGTAGAACCGAGTGATTACCGCGCCGAACGTGAGGCCGATGACTAGTCCGGCGAGGGTCATCCACACGGCGTGGAAGAGTCCTGCGTCGCCGCTGGCGCCGAAGAACAAAATCGCACGGACACCGAGGTAGATCTGATGCATGGGTTCGAACTCGCCAAGCCACCAGTACAACGACGGGGTGGCCTCCAACGGAATCGTTCCGCCCGACGACGGCAGCGCAAGAACGACGAAGATCATCAGGTTGATGACCTGCCCTAGGCTGCCGAAGGCCGCCATGACGGATACCGCGGTGATGCCCACCGCGGTGATCGCAAACGCCCCGTACTCCCACAGCATGAGCGGATCGGTGATCGGAAGCCCGAGGGCGGAGCTGATCCACAGGTACAACCCTGAGACGATGAGTCCGAGGGCGACCATGATGGCCCATTTGACCAAAAGGGTGTGGAACCGGGTGATCCGGACCGCCTCGTTGTGTAAATACAGCGGCCCCACCTCGGTGGGCGTGAAGCCGAGCATGCCGTCGACGAGGGCGCTGATGATGGTCGCCCCGGTGAATCCTGCCAGGACGAGCAGTAGCGCGTAGTAGAAGGCGGCCAGCCCGAATCCCGTTCCGTCGGGCAGCGGGTTGTGGGCGACGGTTCGCACGTCGATCGGATCGGCGAGCACGAGCCGGCTCGCCCCCGACAGTGGCGTCTCGCTGCCCGAACCGAGCTGCTGATTGACCTGCGCGGTGAGTTGCTCACCCACGGCCTGATTGACAGGCCGTAAGGTCATCTCACCGATGTTCTGCACCAAGTTCGTGTTCATCGTGCCGGTGCGCGGATTGGTGTAGACCGTGATCATTGGTTCTTCAACGTCACCGGGGGTAATACTGGCGTGCGCCAGGATGAAGGTGCGCTTGGTGAAGTCGCTGGGAATGACAATGGCGCCATAAATTTTGCCTTCATCGAGTAGCGACTGTGCCTGGGCTATGCCCATAGGCCGCAGATCAATTTTCTCGGAGTCCACCCCGTCGATCAGCCTGGACGCAATCTGAGTGCCGAGTGTCTGCCGAGTCGGCGGGTACGAGCCTGGCACGGTGTCGCCTTCGTCCTGGTTGACGAGCGCGATCGGGAAGTGGCGCAAGTGCTTGGTGGGGTCGAGCATGCCGCCCATGTACAGGGCTACCAGTAGCGTCATCACGATGCAAACGAGAACAATCGGAGTGATCCAGAACCGCGATGCCCGAAGGACATTCCACGTGCGCCGGTCCGCGCTCGGTTCTTGTTCCCCGTCGATAGTGCGTTGCACCATATCTCCTGTCTCAATCTGATTCTTTACCAACCGGATAACGTTCTCCCCATTCGATGCCATGGGAACGCACTGTCAGCACCCGCACGGTGGCTGAGCGAACGCGCGGTACTGCGAGATCAACATGAACACCTGATCGGCCTCGTGCAACTGGTACCACGCACTCAAGGCAGACCTGAGTACGGCACCTCTGTTCGCCAAGCGGTTGTGTCCTGAGTGGCCGCGGTATAGATCGCCTGGGCGACATGGTCGGGTGTAAATGCGCCATCTTTTGCCAGGATGCCGCGGACCGTCACAGATACCGCTCTGATCCCGTCGTCCTTGAGTGTCGAGTCGATGCTGTGCACCAGGTTGCGCAGCGCTGCCTTTTGTACCCCGAGACTGGCAGCCATCGCGTTGGGCACGTCCGCGACCATGCTGCCAGTTGCAGTGATACGTCCGCCTGCAGACATGTACGGCCTGGCAGCGTGCAAGGCCGTCAACAGTGCACCGACCCCGAGACTGATGTCTTGGGCCAGTTCCTCGGCGGTCAGGGCAAGTGCGTTCTTCGCACGGTATGAACTGGGGTTGAAGTGGAGCACGTCAAACCGTCCGACGCGGTCACCGAGATGCTTCACCGCCGCACTGAGACTATCTTCGTCGGTGACATCGACTGCTGCGTACCCGACGCTCGAGGACTCCAGGTCCGCTGCGAGATCTACAAGCACCTGCTCGTCGAGCCCGACCAGGGCAGCCTTGTAACCTTCACGGGCGAATCGCTTCGCCACCGAACCGCTGACGCCGGGCCCGGCGCCGATCACCAGCACCACGGGCGCATCCCTGTCGGTCAGATCAGACGCCGCGAAGCCACTGAGGTGCGGTGCACTGGGGTCGAGGATGCGAGAGGTGTCGCGATCGGGGCCCGAGTCGCGGTGGTCGGAGGGTGGGTGGGGGCTTGACTGCCGGTCGGTCGCCTTAACCCCCGTATGTTCGCGTTGGGGTGCATGCGAGAACGGATGGATCATGACGGATCGATCAAGATAGCCGGGTTGAGAATGCCAGCCGGGTCGAGCGCCGACTTTCCTGCCGCGAGCGTGGTAGCGAAGAGGTCGGGGCGTTGCCGGTCGTACCATGGCCGGTGATCACGACCCACCCCGTGGTGGTGGGTGATTGTCGCTCCGGACGCGCATATTGCCTCGGAAACTGCGGCTTTGATCCCGTCCCACTGCTCGACGGTCTTGCCCCAGGTACCGGCTGCGTAGATGCCGAAATAGGGTGCTGGACCGTCGGGGTACACATGGGTGAACCGGCAAGTAAGCACGCCTTCTGCTCCGACCTCGCGCATCGCCTCGCGGGCTGCAGCCTCGATCGAAGCCCTGACCTGTGGGAATGTATCCCAAGTGCAGGCAGTCTCGAAGGTCTCTACGATCATGCCGCGCGCCGCAAGAGCGTCTCGTCGGTAGGGCATCCGAAGGAACGACGACCGCCAGGCCCCAGCGGCTCCATTGCGCGCCGTCGCGTTCTCGGAGTCGGTGTAACGCACGGGCTCTGGCAGCGTTCCCCCGTGGTCCAGACATACTTCGAGGGCCTGTGCCATCCAGGGTTCGACCGGATGATGTGCCGATTCAAACCCGAGAATTAGTACGGTGGTCGCTGTTCCGGCGTTGATCATGGCCTCGGCGGGGTCGAGTAGCCGACAGTTCGACGGGTTGAGAGCGGATTGTGCAATGACTCGTACCGCCTCGACGCCGCGGTCAAAATCAGCAAACGACACCGACGCGGTGGCGCGCCAACGAGGACGGTCCTGGAGCTTCATCCAGGCCTGGGTAATGATACCAAGTGTGCCCTCTGAACCGAGAAACATCCGGTCCGGCGACGGTCCCGCTCCCGATGCTGGGAGGCGCCGTGACTCGATGACACCGGCGGGTGTCACCACTCGCATGGACTCGGTGAGGTCGTCGATGTGTGTGGGGCCCGTTGCATAGTGGCCGCCGGCTCGTGTCGCGAGCCATCCGCCCAGCGTGGAGAACTCGAAGGACTGTGGGAAGAATCGAAGGGTCAACCCATGTGTCCGCAGCTGTTGTTCGAGGTCAGGTCCAAGGACGCCGGCCTGAACGCGCGCTGCCCGACTGACCGGGTCGACTTCGAGGACTCGATCAAGCGCCGTGAGGTCTAGGCTCACCACTCCGGTGTACTCATCGCCGACACGTGGTTCCACACCCCCCACCACTGAGGTCCCCCCGCCGAAGGGGATGACCGCGATTCCAGCGTCGCTGCACCAGTCGAGAACCGCGACGACGTCGTCCTCGGTACGCGGCCGAACAACAACGTCGGGAATGTCGTGCAGGTGTCCTAGCAGTGCACGAACCACGTCTCGAAAAGCCTGACCGTGACTGTGCGCCATTCGTTCGGCGGATGCCGTCGACGCTAGCTCCGCCAAGGGCTTCGGGGGGCGAATCCTGCTCTGCGGTACATCGAAAGACCCGATATCGGGAGCAGTGTGCTCGGTGAGGTCTGCGTTGGGAAACAACGCTCTTACCCGGTCGATCAATTGCGATAACTCCCCGTCAGCGACGGCGTCCTCGACGTTCCCCCAACCCCACCATGACCGGTTCTTACCTGTCATCATTCATCATCCTTCGGTTTCACGATCTTGAACGAAACGCGATCCATTGAGTTCGGGACCACGCCCTCCGGTGTCTCCATCCAACTCAAGGTGTGCCCACCTGATATTTGCTGTACGGGGGCGCTTCACGCACCAACTGTGCGGTGTGCCGCAGCAGAATCGCGGCGAACGATACCCGCTCACGTCGAGCTACTTGGTGGAAGTGAGAACTCTGCCGGTGACGAACACCGCTTCGCATCGAGGTATCCCGCGTGAGTGCTGTGCGCTACCGCGACGGAGCCTCCGGCGCCGGCATTGGTCGCGATTCCGGCCTTCCAGTGTCCAGGGTGGGGGGTGTGGTGGTGAGGTTGCTGGCCGGTTCCCAGCCCGGTGGGCCGAATACGTAGCCGAGCCGGTCGCGGAATCGGGTGCTCGATCGCACGTTGCGCAGGATGTCGGCGAACGCGCGGTATTCCAACGTGAGCACGTTGTACGTGTCTACCTGCTTGGTCAGTCCGTAGGTGGGTCGCTGCCGTTCCTCGATGAACGTGCCGAACATCCGGTCCCAGATGATCAGCATGCCGGCGTAGTTGCGATCGAGGTACTCCTGGTCGGAGCCATGGTGGACCCGGTGGTGTGAGGGTGTGTTGAAGATGAACTCGATCGGACGCGGGAGCTTGCCGATCATCTCGGTGTGCACGAAGAACTGGTAGACGAGATTCACACTGAAGGCCACGTACAGTGTCCAGGGCGCAAAACCCAACAGAGGCAAAGGAAGCCAGAAGAAGAACTCGAACCACGGGTTCCACTTCTGCCGCAGTGCCGTGCCGAAGTTCATGTATTCGCTCGAATGGTGCGCCTGATGGGCGGCCCATCCTACGTTCACTCGGTGAACGAACCGGTGCTGCCAGTAGTACGCGAAATCGAGCGCGAGCAGCATCGCCGGCCAGTACCACCACGCCCCGGTATCGAGTTGCACGGGCGCGAGATACACGAAGACCAGGTTGAAGATGACGAACGAGCCCAGCTTGAACACGGTCAGGGTGACCGTTGAACCGGCGAACATCAGCAAGCTGGTGCGTGAATCCTTCACCGAATAGCCGGTCAGCTCGTCGTCGTGGTCGAGCCACTTGAGCGCGGCGAGCTCGATCAGCATCGTCAATACGAAGAACGGAATCGCGTAGACAAGGGGGTTCCCCAAGGGGTCGAACAGCTCGTGCATGACAGCCTCCAGTGATATGACTCGTGGGTAAATTACCACCGATACATATCGTTGGCTAGACTGAATCCATGAGCCCGGCACCGCCATCCAACCGTTCCACCGTCGGCAGTGGGTTGATGCGTACTTGCATCGACACATGAGGCGCGCGTCGCCTGACGCGGCGAGCCGTGGAGGTGACGCTGCACCCGGCACCGTCCGATTTACCCCTGATCGCCACTCTGGCCCGTTCGATACGCGCCCGTGGGACGGTTTGTCGATAACGGGCGCCGCTCAACAGTTGTCGGACACGGTGTGGTGTATGTAGCCCGAAGCCTTGAGGGCTTTCCGGACTGGTACGCCAACGACACCTATGAGGAGCGGCCGCGGAATCGGCGGTTAGTATCATGGATGCGGTGAAGTTGGCCGATTCACTCCCCAGTGTCCCCTCACCGATGGAAGGGCGCCGTCCGTGATCGATCTGCTGCTGGTCGACGACCACACGATATTTCGAGCTGGCCTTGTCCGGTTACTTGAGGAAGAACGTGACATCGGAACCGTCATGCAAGCATCAGACGGTGCGACAGCACTCAACTTGGTTCGCACGCATCATTTCGACGCTGTCCTGCTCGATATCAACCTTCCAGTTCGCAGTGGACTGGAGTTCCTCCCTTCGTTCCGTGTCGCCGCACCACAATTGCCGGTGATCGTGCTCAGCATGTACTCCGCACAGCAGTACGCCCTAAGAGCATATGAAGCCGGCGCGAGCGGATACGTCTCCAAGGACATGGATGCGGAGGTCCTTGTCGCCGCCATTCACAAGGTAGTCGAGGGCGGCCGATATATCACGCCCGAAGTTGCGGAGAAGATGCTTGAGGGAATCGGGGCTTTGCAGGGCGAAAACCGGCATCTGCGTCTGTCCGAACGAGAGTTTGCTGTCATGATAGAGATCGCGAATGGCTCAGCCTTAACCGCGATCGCGCAAGACATGCACGTTAGTGTAAAAACCGTCAGCACGTACCGATCACGCGTGCTCAAGAAGTTGGGACTCGACAGCAATGCGGCACTCGCGCAGTACACGCTGAGAAATCGTCTTGTCGACTAGCGAACCGGCAGACGTCGAAGGTCATGCGCCTCACGACACGATTTCTGAATACTGAACATCTTCCATGCTAGTGGGTGAACTCCCACGGGGCATGCAACTCGATTCGCACCCCTCCGGTCTCGACGTTGTCGATTGTGAACTCAGCACCGACCCGGTGCGCCCGCTCGCGGATGCCGATGAGTCCAGAACCGGTGTTGCGTGCATCTCCGACAGGCAAACCCCGGCCGTTGTCTTCGATGGCAATGTCGAGACGATCGCCCTCGCGAGCGATGCTGACTCGCACTTTGGTGGCATCCGCATGTCTTGCCACATTGGTCAGAGCTTCTTGAATAATCCGAAAGAGGTCCAGTTCCACTGCTGAGCTGGCCGCCGACTCGCTATGCGGCAGAATCAGAGAACAATCGATATTGAAACGGATCCTGAACCGATCGATGTAGTCGCGGATTGCTGCGAACAGGCCGAGATGCTCGAGTGCGGTCGGACGCAGCTCGTCGGAGATACGGCGAGCTGAATCTATTGCTTCCTGCGCAAGTTCCGAGACGCTGAGTGTGAGATCGAGGAGGTCAGAAGTGTCCACAACCTGTCCAGACTGGCCACTGAGGCGTTCAATTCGTCGCTTCAGTCGTGCAACGTCGAATTTCAAGGCCGTCAATATGCCGCCGACGTCATCGTGCAGTTCCATCGCGATACGAGCCCGCTCGGTCTCCTGAATCGTCTCGATCTCGGACATCAGTGCCTGCAATTGTGTTCGGGATCGAACGAGTTCGACGTGCGCGCGTTCACGGTCGGTCACGTCGATCCCGACGCCGACCACGGCGGGTTGGCCTCTGTATTCAACTCGCTTTCCGTGGATCTCGATCAATCTCACACCACTTTTACGCAGTGCGGCGCGGATAATGAAGTGCGACTCCGGATCGGTGCCCTCTATTCTCCGCTCATATTGAGCGACCAAGCTTTCCTTCTGATCTGGCGGGGCAAGATCTACCAGCGACCGCCCCATCATCCTGTCCGGTTTTGTGTCGAAGAGATCGGCAAACTTGTTGTTGACATACTGCAGAACACCATCCTGCAGAAGGTAGATGCCCGCAACGGATTGCTCCACGATGCCATTGAACAGCTGGAGAATATTCGGCGAATCAAATTCCTGCACTTGTTTTTCCTGAATCGCATTATCGGTGTTGACGACGGGAAATTACTCCGTTGACGTATGGACGGTCGGCCGTGCGAAGTGGATATGGGTGGATCAGCAACCCGCGATCGGTTTCTCTACCGAGCCCGCGCAGCCATCGTTTCGCAGCGGCCAGTTCTACAACATGGCAATGCTCTTCCTCACAGGAGGAGTAGTCAAGTCTTCCGGGTCGCCCCGACCAACCGCCCGGTCAGTCGCAAACGGATCGGGGTTTGTCAGAAATTTCCGACAAGGATCGTCGCCGTCTTCCGACATACAAGCGGGCGAATGCGAGGGAACAATCGGACCAGATCAAGAACAATAGTGGGAAGGCCGAAAACCGATGAACTACACGCCTCCGATCCGTGAGATGCAGTTCGTGCTGCACGAGGTGCTCGACGCCGCCGGTACGCTTCAGGGCGGCGGGATCGACATCGACCGCGACACCATCGACGGAGTGATCGAGGGTGCCGGCGATTTCTGTGCTCGCGTGCTTGATCCAATCAACGCTGTGGGTGACCGCGAAGGGTGCCGGCTGGTCGGGGACACCGTCGTGACTCCCCCGGGATTCAAGAAGGCGTACGACCAGTACGTCGTCGGCGGATGGCCGGCCGTGGACTGCGAGGTCGAGCACGGCGGTGGTGGTATGCCGTCCACCGTCGGTTCGGTGATCAAGGAAATGCTCGCCGCGTCCAATCCCTCGTGGAGCCTCTACACCAGCCTCTCCGCCGGCACCTACTGGTGCCTCAACGTGAACGCGTCGGACGCCCTCAAGCGCCGGTATCTGCCGCAGCTGGCTTCCGGCAAGTGGACCGGCACCATGTGTTTGACGGAGCCGCATTGCGGCACCGACCTGGGTCTGCTCACCACCCGCGCAGTACCTGCCGACGACGGCAGCTACCTGATCTCGGGAACGAAGATGTTCATCTCGTCCGGTGAACACGACTTGGCAGAGAACATCGTGCACCTCGTGTTGGCCCGTACTCCGGATGCACCCAAGGGCACCCGCGGTATCAGCTTGTTCGCCGTCTCGAAGCATACGGTCGGCTCAGACGGCGCCGTCGGCGACCGCAACGGCGTGTACTGCGACAGCATCGAGAGCAAGATGGGGTTGCATGGAAGTTCGACCTGTGTGCTGCGCTTCGAGAACGCCGTCGGGCACCTCGTGGGTGAGGTGAACATGGGCTTGGCGGCGATGTTCGTGATGATGAACAGCGCCCGGCTGGGCACGGGCGTGCAAGCGCTCGGTATGAACGAGAGGGCGAATCAGAAGGCCACGGCATACGCCCGTGAACGCATCCAGTCACGGGCACCGGAGTCGCTCCGAACGCCGAATCAGGCCGCCGACTCGATCATCGATCAACCGGATGTGCGGAGAATGCTGCTCACACAGAAGGCCTGGGTCGGTGGATCTCGACTCTTCCTGTACTGGTTGGCATTACAGGTCGATCTACGCAAGTCGTCGTCCGATCCGGCGATCCGCGAGTACGCCGAAGACATGCTGTCTCTCTTGACCCCGGTGGCCAAGGCTTTTGTCTCCGATCGTGCGGTCGAGTCTGCCTCATTGGGGATGCAGGTCCACGGTGGCGCCGGCTACATCATCGACTACGGCGCCGAACAGATCCTTCGGGACGCCCGGATCCTCCCGATCTACGAGGGAACCAACGGCGTGCAGTCCCACGACCTCCTGCAGCGGAAGGTCCTCAACGACGGGGGACGCCGACTCAAGCAGTTGCTCGAAATGGTCAGCAACTACGCGCACACGCTCGAGGGCCGCGAGGAAATGGATCTCTTCCGAGTCGCTCTCATAACGCTGGCCGGAGAAATCGACACTCTCACCACCGACCTCGCCCGATGGGCACAAGATGACGACCTTCGCGTCGGAACCAGTGCGGTCGACTTCCTCAATCTCGTCGGTTATTACGTATTCGCCTACTTCTGGGCGCGTGCAGCGGACACGGTCGTGCAACTGGGCGATCAGGCCACCGACCTTCACAAGCAGCAGCTCGCCGTCGCCCGCTACTATTTCGACAAATTGCTGCCCGATACCCTCTCGCTGCTGGTTCGTGCTCGGTCGGACACTGCGATTCTGATGGACGACGCAGCCATCGCCTTCTAAGTGTGCAGCTTCGGCACCGCACCATAGGACTCCCCACACTCCAGCCGTCGAAGAATGCACCTTCTTCAAAAGAACCATCAGAGATAGGCCTCACACCATGCCCGACATAAAGAACTTGTTCGCACTGGACGGACGCACCGCACTCGTCACCGGAGGTTCGCGTGGCCTCGGCCTGCAGATTGCCGAGGCACTCGGTGAGCAGGGAGCGCACGTCGTGATCAGCTCACGCAAATCAGACTCCCTGCGAAGCGCACAGGAACGTCTGTCTGCCAAAGGAATCAAGGCTGAATGGATCGCCGCTGACTCGAGCCGCGAGGAAGAGGTCGCACGCCTGGCGGACGAGGCCCTCGAGCGAGTCGGAACGATCGACATCCTGGTCAACAACGCCGGCGCGACCTGGGGATCGCCGACCGAGGACCTTCCGCTCGCCGCGTGGGACAAGGTCATGAATTTGAACGTGCGTTCACTGTTCCTGCTGTCGCAGCAGATCGGCAAGCGATCCATGCTTCCGGCCGGCTACGGGCGGATCATCAATCTCGCCTCGATAGCAGGCATGAAAGGTAATCCTCCTACTGGTGCGAAGACGATCGCCTACAACACCAGCAAGGCTGCGGTAATCAACTTCACGCGCGCCCTCGCCGCTGAGTGGGCACCCCACGGCATCACCGTGAATGCCCTGGCACCCGGCTTCTTTCCCTCGGACATGACGCGCGGCACGCTGGAGAATCAACTCGACTCGATCACGGCGCGCATTCCGCAGGGCCGGATCGGGGACGAGAGCGACCTCAAGGGCGCCACGTTGCTCTTCGCGAGCGATGCGGGCAAGCACATCACCGGTCAGGTCCTGGCGGTCGACGGCGGCGCAACGGCGATCTGACCTGTCCCACCCCTGTCAGTCACGAAAGGTAAGAGATCGATGAGCACCGAGACGAAGCCTGGTCAAGTCACCATGCGGATCGACGGCCGGATCGCCGTCATCACGGTAGAGAACGAGACGAAAAAGAACTCATACACGCCGGAGATGATGGAGCAACTGAGCGACCATCTGACGACGTTCGACGATGATGACGACCTGTGGGTGGCCGTGTTTTGCTCGGCGGGCAAGGATACTACGGCCGGTTTGGACATGCCGAAGTTCTTCGGACCAGGTGCGACGTCGAAGCCTGGTGATCCTACGAAGGTCGATCCGTTCGGGCTCGGCCGACGATGCCGCAAGCCGGTCATCGCGGTGGTGCAGGGTCTCACGCTGACGGTGGGGATTGAGATGATGCTCGCCGCCGACATCGTCGTCGCGGCGGAAACTGCACGGTTCCAGCAACTCGAGTCCAAGCGAGGCATCGCACCGATCGGTGGCGCCCATTTCCGCTACCTGACGCGCACAGGCTGGGGCAACGCGATGTATCACCTGTTGCTGTGCGATGAGTACGATGCCGATACCGCCCTGCGAATGGGATTCGTTCAGGAGGTCGTACCGTTCGGGCAGCAGATCTCGCGAGCGATCGAACTCGCCCGGGAGATTTGCAAGAACGCGCCGCTCGGGATCCGTGCGACGAAGGTCGGTGCGATGGCGTTCCTCGATGCGGCCGAGCAGGCCGCGATCGCCCAAATCCCGGTCATTCGCGAGCAGGTGCTGAACTCCGAGGATTGTAAGGAAGGCATTCAGTCCTTCATCGAGCGGCGTGAAGCCGTGTTCCAGGGTCGCTGAGCCGAATTCAGAGAGAAAGAGTCTTTTTCGTTATGAGTGAGACAAAGCATATCGTGGACCTGTCACCGGCCGTGCAGTACGAGGTGCGTGGTGATGTCGCGGTGATTCGGCTCGCAAATCCCCCGGTGAACGGTCTTGGTGATTCGATCCGTACCGGGCTCTCGGCGGGTATCACTGCAGCGCATGATGATGTGGTCCGTGCGGTGGTCATCGTCGGTGCCGGCAAGGGTTTTTGCGGCGGTGCAGATTTGCGGGAGTTCGGAACGCCGGCCGCCGCGGTGAAGCCGTCCGTGCCGGACGTTTTCGACCAGATTCAGGCACTGCCCAAACCAGTGGTGGCCGCCATCCATGGCTTCGCACTCGGTGGGGGCTTGGAGTTGGCCTTGGTGTGTAACTACCGTATCGCCCAGACCGGGGCGACGATCGGACTTCCCGAGGTCAACGTGGGTCTGCTCCCCGGTGCCGGCGGCACCCAGCGCTTGCCTCGGCTGATCGGCACCGCCGAGGCGCTGAACATGATCCAGAACGGGACCACCGTGACGGCGGCCCGCGCCGCTGAACTCGGCATTGTGGATCACTGTGTGCCCGGCGACCCCCTCGACGCCGCGCTGGCCTTCCTCAGCAACGGTGTCCCGCGGGGATCCGCGGCCCCGGTCATCGACCAGCGTCCGCCAGCCAGCGGTGACGGTGTCGACTTCGACGCCGCCCGCAGGCGTGTTCGCCCCAGCACCCGCAACCGGGTTGCGCAACTCGCGGCCATCGATGCTGTCGAGGCTGCCACCACCCACCGGATCGACGACGGGCTGGCCCTCGAACGCGAGGCTTTCGTGCGCCTGGTCGACAGCCCCGAGGCGAAGGCATTGCGACACGTCTTCTTCGCCGAAAAGCACGCTGCCAAGGTCGCCGACATCGACCGTGCCACTGCTCCGAGGCCAATTGAGCGGGTTGCCGTGATCGGCGCCGGCACTATGGGCACCGGCATCGCGATGGCCTTCGCCAACGGAGGTTTCCCTGTCGATTTGATCGAGCAGAACACCGAGGCTCTCGACCGCGGCGTGGCGACGATCCGCCGCAACTACGAGGCCACCGCCGCAAAGGGTCGGCTGACTGCGCAGCAGGTAGAGCAGCGACTCGCACTGATCGAACCACATCTCGACCTTCATGCCGCGTCCACGGCCGACCTCGTTGTGGAAGCGGTCTTCGAGGACATGGCAGTAAAGAGGGAGGTGTTCGCCAAACTCGACATAATCTGCAAGCCCGGCGCGGTGCTGGCATCGAACACCTCCCGGTTGGACGTCAACGAACTCGCCCGGACGGTCTCCCGACCCCAGGACGTCATCGGTCTGCACTTCTTCAGCCCGGCGAATGTGATGAAGCTGCTCGAGGTGGTGCGCGGCGATGCGACAGCGGACGACGTCGTCGTCACCAGTCTGGCTGTCGCGCAGAAGATCGCGAAAGTTCCGGTGCTCTCGAAGGTGTGCGACGGATTCATCGGGAATCGTATGCTTTCCCCGTACCGGCGCGAAGCGGACTTCCTGCTCGAGGAGGGCGCGACACCTGACCGTGTCGACCGGGTTCTTCAGGACTTCGGTCTCGCCATGGGACCGTTCGCGATGTCCGACCTGGCCGGGCTCGACATTGGATGGGCGGCTCGTAAGCGCCTCGCACCGACGCGGCCGAAGCACCTGCGGTACTCCCGGGTCGACGATGTCCTCTGCGAGGGCGGCCGGTTCGGGCAGAAAACCGGCTCGGGTTACTACCGGTACGTAAACGGTAGCCGGACCCCCGTTCCCGATCCTGAAGTCGATGCGGTCATTCGTCGTTGCGCCGCCGAAGCCGGAATCGATCGCCGGGAAATCAGTGACGCCGAGATCGTCGACCGGTGCATCCTCGCGCTCGTCAATGAGGGCGCGAAGATCCTTGGCGAGGGCATCGCGCAGCGCGCGTCCGACATCGACGTCGTCTACGTCGATGGTTACGGCTTCCCTGCCTCCAGGGGTGGTCCGATGTACTACGCGCAGAACCTCGGACTCGAGGAGGTGCTCCGCAGGATCCGGGAGTTCGAGGTGGTGCATGGGGAGTATTGGTCTCCAGCCCCGCTGCTCGAACAGGCCGTCCGTAATGGGAGTACCTCCTTCCAGTAGGCCGCTGTTCCACGACGGATGCGGTGTCGGTCCGAGCCGGTGTCGACACGCCGAAAATGGGGGTGCCGACACCGGACCGTCGTGACATCGGTTGCGGGAACCGTGTTGCCCCGATTGATCGACCTGACGCGGCGCGATGTCGGAATTCCCGCGCCGCGCGGTCCGGGCTCGGTGTCCTACAGACACCGAGCCGGTACGGGACCCCCAATTCTCATCATTGCGGATCGCATGCCGCGGCTATCGGGTTGTCGTCCTCGTCGGACACCGATTGGCCCTGGGTTCGAAAGGAAACATTCACGTGACCGTTGGAAAGGTCGAAGAGACAGCGGCAGTCGCGCAGTCGTCCGGAACTCGTAGAAGTGCTTGGTCCATGACCGCAGTGGTCATTCTCCTGTACATGATCAACTACGCCGACAAGGCTGTGTACGGCATCATCGCACAGCCGCTTACTCGTGAACTGGGCCTGACGTCGTCGCAGATCGGAATGGTCGGCAGCCTGTTTTTCCTGATGTTCACCATCGGCGGCTTCACGTCAGGGCTCCTGAGCCGATGGCTCGGACTGCGGTGGGCACTGCTGGCGCTCGCTCTGCTCTGGTCCGCGTCGGTGCTGCCGGTCGTGTTGTCGTCCACGCTCGCTGTGCTGATCGCCAGTCGGATGCTCCTCGGTATCGCCGAAGGCCCGAGCTCGGCGCTCATGCACGCTGCCGTCTACTCCTGGCATGCACCGGACAAGCGCGGCTTTCCCAGCGCTCTTCTACTCGGCGGAACTTCGGTTGCGAAGATTGTCTTCGCGCCGCTGCTCACCTACCTAACAGTCTCGTTCGGTTGGCGGGCGGCCCTGATCAGCATGGCGATCATGGGTGTCCTGTGGTGCATCCTGTGGGTGACCCGCTGGTCGGAGGGTCCCCATTTGACGCCGGTCGCCAACGCTACGGTGGAGCGGCACGACGACACGACCGTGCCGTGGCTGAGCATCTTCCGCGCCCCTACCTTTGTCTTCGGCGCCCTGCTGTTCATGGCCTATTACGCGTTGCAGACGGTCATTCTGACGTGGCTGCCGTCGTACTTCGAGCTCGGACTGGGATTCTCCGCTCAACAGGCCGGTTCGATGTTTGCAATCCCGAGCATGGTCGCTCTTGTGTACATGCTGACGATCTCGCGCGTGAGTGACCGCATGGTGGCCCGCGGTGTGACGGCCCGCCGGGCGCGGGCTGCGGTGGCTGCTGCGGGGGTTTTGCTGTGCGCGGCAATCTTGCTGTTCGTTCCTTACGTCGATACACCGATGCTCGTCGTGGCAATGATCTCGATCGCCTACGGTGTGGCCTCGGGGGCCGCGCCACTGCTCAACACCGCCGTCAGTGTGATTTGCCCGCAGCGGCAACTGGCGGGAACCTTAGGCGTCTACATGGCGATCATGGCAGTCGGCGGCCTGATCGCGCCGTGGCTGGCCGGAGTCATCGTCGACCATGCCGAAACGAAGGCAGACGGGTTCGCTCTCGCCTTCCAGATCCTCGGTGCAGCGGCCGGGGTGTTTGCCATCCTCGCATTGCTGTTCATGAATCCTGGCCGGGACCGTGACCGTGTGCTCGAATCGGCGACGCCTCGACAGGCATCCGCGTGAAAGCGGACAACGGTATGGGGGCTTCCGGTCCAACCAGTGCCCTGAGCCTCGAGCGGAGACCCTCGCTCCCGTTCGACAGCATCGTCACCGTTTGCACGCTGTTGATCGCTGCAGTGGAAAGCAGCAAGAGAGGCTCGCCCAAGGTCACGCGCGTGCAGCTTTCACGCGCTTCGCCGGCAAGGCGTAACGCGATCATCGCGAGGACAGCCACTATTCAAGCGACGGAGAACCGAGATGAGTATTAGCCGATCTGCGACAGGACGACACGACACCGAGGCGAAGGCACCGATCGCTGCGGCTGACTTCGTTCCGCCGTACTGGGCAACGGTAGACCTTTCAAGCCGGGCGAGGATCAAGGAATTCGAGCAAACTCCGCTGTCCGAGCGAGGTTTGCCTACGAGCGTGTACGAGTTCATCCGCAACGGTGCGCTGATTGATCCGGACGCGATCGCCTTGACGTACATTCCCGATGCATATGACCTAACCACTGCTGTACACCTCACGCATCGGCATGTTCTGCAGCGAATCACGCAAACCACCAACCTCTTCAATGATCTTGGCGTTCGTGCAGAAGACTCCGTATCGATCCTGACAGCGAACACTCCGGAGCCGCAGTTCGCGCTGTGGGGCGCGCAGACAGCTGGAATTGCGAATCCATTGAACTGGATGCTCGAGCCCGAACTTATCGGCGAGCTCATCACCGCCGCGGGTTCGACGATTCTCGTCAGCTACGGTGGAGATGTTGCGACAGATGTTTGGCCGAAAATCGCTTCCATTCTGGACCATGCCCCAACCATCAAAACGGTGATCCGGGCTGGCGGATCGCGGTCAGGCGTGGTTCCGCCGGGTGTGCGCTTTATCGAAATGATGGACGTACTCGACCAGTACGACGGCGATGTGCTGGCGGAGTCGAGGGTCATCGAGTGGGACACCGTCGGCGCGTTCATCGGCACCGGAGGAACCACCGGTGCACCGAAACTGGCACGGGTAACTCACGGCGGCCAAATTTACGCATGCTGGTCATCGGCTATGGCGCATCAAGCGCCCATAGGGGTCGTTCGAATCTGTGCCTCCCCCTTGTTCCATGTCCACGGCATTGCCGTCACGCAACTCACAGGACTTGCACTCGGAGGCACCGCCGTCTTCCCAACATCGGCGGGGTGGCGAGGGCCCGGAGTGATCGACAACTTCTGGTCAATCGCGCAAGAATTCTCCATATCGAGCGTGCCCTTGCTTCCCACGATTGCCAATCGGCTCGTTCAGCGGCCCGACTTGATTCCGGCGTTCCACCCTGTCGACAGGGTATCGAGCGGATCTGCGCCGTTGTCCATGGAAGTCGCGGACCGGTTCCGAAGGCTGACGGGAGTCAGCATCGCAGAAGGATACGGTCTCACCGAAACGTCCGGTGCGGTAGTCACCTCCCCCCGCGGTATGGAACCCACGCCCGGCGTTATTGGGTTACCGGTGCCGTATACAGCCGCAAAGGTAGTCCGGGAGACCGCGGAGGGTGAGTACCTCGAGTGTGAGGCCGGGGAGGCAGGCATTCTGTTAGTGAGCAGTCCCGCTGTCTTCGCCGGCTATCTCAATCCGCTGCAGAATGTGGGAGTACTACTCCCCGACGGTTGGTTGAATACGGGCGATCTCGCCAGCATGGATGAAGGCGGTGCGCTCCGGATCACCGGCCGCGCCAAGGATTTGATAATTCGTGGTGGCCACAATATCGACCCGGCACCAGTAGAAGAGGCGCTCTTCGCGTACCCCTTCGTCGCCGAAGCTTCGGTGGTCGGGATGCCAGATCCGGATGCCGGTGAGGTACCGGTCGCGTACGTCGTCGTAACCGACAGCACGGAATTCGACCTGGACGATCTGACGGCGCACATGCAGGAACGAGTGCGCGAGCGCGCCGCACTGCCGAAGGAGTTCTTCATTGTCGACGACCTGCCGAAATCGGCGGTCGGCAAGATTCTGAAGAACCGCTTACGGGTGGACACGGTCGAACGTTCCTTTACGCGAATGCTGGACGGCGCCGGTCTACAGGACCGATACGAGTTGCGGGTACACGATGGAGGAGCAGCGGGTATCGACGTCGCCATACTGTTGGTTGACGTAGATCCAGCGACACTCGACCGGGCGCGGACGGCGCTGTCCTCGACCACCATCCGGCACCAGATCCGTTCGTCGACCAGTGACGAAACACCTAGCAGACCATTCCCGCAGCGAGTGATATAGCGCGAGCGATCGAACGGAAATGGAAATGGAAATCGACATGTCGACCCTCACACTCGATGTCTACACCAGCCCACAACGTGAACTGCCGGGAGGAGTCCCGTTCTCACCAACAACGGCCACCCTGGTTCTCGAACCGACCGAGACAGTGCGTCTACCGCATTCAAGAGAAAAGCACACATTCGCGACAGGAATGGACTCATGACCGACTACGACAAGCTCTACATCGGCGGCAAATGGGTTGACCCGGCCACCGACCAGGTGCTCGAAGTGTTCTCCCCGGCCACCGAGGAACGCGTCGGCCGCTGTCCCGTCGCGTCGCCTACCGACATCGACGACGCCGTCGCCGTCGCCAGGCAGGCATTCGACGAAGGTCCGTGGCCGCAGACGACGCCCGCGGAGCGCGGGGAGATCCTCGCGAAGGCGGCGAAGCTCATCGAGGAGCGCGGCGAGACCCTCAACGCGCTGATCTCGTCGGAGATGGGTCAGCCGCCCGCGATGGTCGGGATGATGCAGCAGACGCCGTCGCTCGCGACCCTGAACTTCTATGCCGGCCTCGCGAACGACTTCGAGTGGGAGCAGACCCGCACCGGCGTGTTCGGCCAGACGAAGGTGCTGCGGGAGCCTGTCGGTGTGGTGGCCGCGGTTCTCGCCTGGAACGTGCCACTGTTCGTCGCCGTCAACAAGCTGTCCCCGGCGCTGCTCGCCGGGTGCACGGTGCTGCTGAAGCCGGCACCCGAATCCCCGCTCTCCATACACCTTCTCGCGGAGATCTTCGCCGAGGCCGGGGTACCCGAGGGCGTCATCTCCGTTCTGCCTGGCGGCGCCGAGACCGGTGAATACCTGGTGTCGCATTCCGGCATCGACAAGATCACGTTCACCGGCAGCAGTCCTGTCGGCCGCAAGATCGGGGCCATCGCCGCACAGAACCTCAAACGCTGCTCCCTCGAACTCGGCGGCAAGTCGGCGGCGATCATCCTCGAGGACGCCGACCTCGCGTCCACGATGCCGATGCTGGTGATGTCCGGGCTCATGAACACCGGGCAGGCGTGCGTCGCGCAGACCCGGATCCTCGCCCCGCGGTCCCGCTACGACGAGGTGCTGGACGCCCTTGTCGCGGGTGCCGGATTCATGGCCGTCGGAGATCCGTCCGCCCCGGCCGCGCAAATCGGGCCGCTGATCTCCGAGAAGCAGCGCGACCGCGTCGAGGGTTACATCGCCAAGGGCAAGGACGAGGGTGCCCGTGTGGTGCTCGGCGGCGGCCGTCCGGCGGGTCTCGACAGGGGCTGGTACGTGGAGCCGACCATCTTCGCCGACGTCGACAACTCGATGACGATCGCCCGCGAGGAGATCTTCGGCCCCGTCCTCTCCGTGATCCCCTACGATTCCGAGGACGAGGCGATCAAGATCGCCAACGATTCCGACTACGGCCTCGCCGGCTCGGTGTACACCACCGACATCGATCACGGACTCGCGATCGCGAAGCAGATCCGGACCGGCACGTACGCCATCAACTGGTACGCATTCGACCCGGGATCACCGTTCGGCGGTTACAAGGCCTCCGGCATCGGCCGTGAGAACGGGCCGGAGGGACTCGAAGCCTTCTGCGAGACCAAGTCCGTCCTCATGCCGCCCGGCTATACGGGATAGTCGGGGCCGCCGCCGGTTCGCCCTCCTGGTTGCGGCAGCTACCGAAAAGGCGCACAGGGGGTTACGTGATCGAGTGACTGCATCGACTCCGGACAGCGAGAGCGCAATCACAGATCATGGCCGACGGCACCACAACAAGTTCCGAGCTCGGCGCTGAACGTAAATGACCACGCCATCCTCAGTAGCGGTCAGCTGGTTGGCGAATGCGAATACACCCTGACCCGCACCCGCTCGCCGTGTGGCGGCTACGCGCGCTGGTGCGCTGACCTCGTCAGCCAAACCCCCGCATTGGCTGACGAGGTCTTCCACGCTTCGACGGTCTGACTGACCCGACTCGGGACCGTCGATGGGAACCCCGCCACCCTCACCACGGGGCGGCGGGGTTCCACCCACGGGAAGCTCTGCTCCAGATTGCGGAACAGATGATCCCAATCAGGATGCTGCTTCTGACTGTGTTCTGATCTTGTTGGTCCCCGACTGGCAACCTTTGCGCACCGAAATCCACTCGACCACAAGGTGACCCTATGCCCACGCTCTCACTCGATGTCTACACCAGCCCGCAACGGGACCTGCCGGCAGGTGGCTCGTTCTCCCCCACCACAGCGACCCTGGTGCTCGGGCCGACCGAGGCGATCCTGGTGGACACCGGATACACCCTCGACGACGTGCACGAAGTCGCCCGTCGCCTCGAGACCTCAGGTCGTTCGCTGACCACCATCTACATCACCCACGCGCACCCCGACCACTACCTCGGACTCGAGTGGCTACTGACACGCTTCCCCCAGGCACGCGCAGTGGCCGTTCCCGCGGTCGCAGACAAGATCGCACAAGAACTCGATATCACCCGCACGCGTTGGACCGCGATGTTCGACGGACTCGCACTGGACAATTCGTATATCCCGGAGCCGCTCGAGGGCACCGTACTGTCCGTCGACGGTCACGAACTGCGGATCCTCACGATCGGACAGGGCGATATCCCGCACAACACCGTCGTCCACATTCCCGCGATCGAGGCGGTCATCGCCGGCGACATCGTCTACAACGGAATCAACCCGTTTCTCGCCGCCTCCGGCCCGAACGAGTGGCAGCAGTGGATCGCCAGTATCGATGAGGTCGCTGCGTTGGCGCCCCGCATCGTCGTCGCCGGCCACAAACGCCCCGACCTCCCCGACGACGACCCGGCCGCCTCCCTCGACGGAACCCGCGCATACATCGACGCGTTCACCGACGCCGTGAACGACAAAGACACCGCGCGAGACGTCGTCCGCCACCTGAAATCCCTATTCCCCGACTACGGAAACCCCAGCGCGCTCATCGGTTCCGCCGCAGCCGCATTCAAGAGAAGGACGAACACTCATGCCTGAAGCAGTCATCGTCTCGACCGCCCGCTCCCCCATCGGCCGGGCCGTCAAAGGATCCTTGAAGGATCTACGTCCCGACGACCTCACCGCGCAAATGGTCACGGCGGCGCTGGACAAGATCCCCGCGCTGGACCGCACCCAGATCGACGACCTGATCCTCGGCTGCGGACAGCCGGCGGGCGAAGCCGGGTACAACATGGGCCGCGTGGTCTCCATCCTCGCGGGCCTGACGGAGGTCCCCGGCACCACGGTCAACCGGTACTGCTCCTCGAGCCTACAGACCACCCGGATGGCGTTTCACGCGATCAAAGCCGGTGAAGGCGACGTCTTCATCTCGGCCGGAGTGGAATCGGTCAGCCGCTCCATTGCCGCCGGGCGCTCGGACGGCCTGCCCGGCACCACGAACCAGCGCTTTGCCGCCGCACTCGAACGCTCCGACCGCCGCACCCAGTCCGGCGCCGACACCTGGCGCGATCCGAGCGCCGACGGACTACTGCCCGACGTCTACATCCAAATGGGGCAGACCGCCGAAAACGTCGCACAACTGAAGGGCATCAGCCGCGCCGAGCAGGACGAGTTCGCGGTCCGCTCGCAGAACCTGACGGAGAAGTCGCAGGCCAACGGCTTCTGGGACCGGGAAATCGTCCCAGTGACCCTGGCCGACGGCACAGTGGTGAGCCGCGACGACGGCCCCCGGGCGGGCACCACCCTAGAGGCAGTGGCGCAGCTCAAGCCCGTCTTCCGGCCGGACGGCACCGTCACCGCCGGCAACGCCTGCCCCCTCAACGACGGCGCCGCCGCTCTGGTGATCATGAGCGCCACCAAGGCCGCCGAACTCGACCTGACCCCACTCGCCCGCATCGTCTCTACCGGGGTGTCCGGGCTGTCCCCCGAAATCATGGGTCTCGGCCCAATCGAAGCGTGCCGCAAAGCGTTGGCGCTGGCAGACCTGTCCATCGACGACATCGACCTCGTCGAGATCAACGAGGCGTTCGCCGCCCAGGTCATACCCTCCGCCCGTGAACTCGGCATCAGCATGGACAAACTCAACATCAACGGCAGCAGCATCGCGATCGGACACCCGTTCGGCATGACCGGCGCCCGCATCGCAACCACCCTCATCAACTCCCTGCAGTACCACGACAAGCAGTTCGGCCTCGAAACCATGTGTGTCGGTGGCGGCCAGGGAATGGCGATGATCATCGAACGCCTGTCCTGACACTGCAACCCGGAAACCAAGCGGTGCGAGCGACTTCCCCTCTCGCACCGCTTGGACGCCTCGCCCCCGTCGAGTGGCCCGTCATCCATTACCAATGGGACGTGTCGTCTTCGCAGTTCATCACTACTTACGCAGATACGGACGGTGCAACCGATCTCAGAACTGCATCGTGCGACCCGGTCAGAGCCAATGTCGGTTCAGCACTCCCGCCCCGCGCTACCGTTTTTCTAGGGACCGCCTTCCACGGGCCGAGTCCGTGGCCGCACATCACCCACGCCATCCGCACGCGCGGACCCCGCCATGCCGCGATCGCCCACCTCGGCCAGGACGCCCCCCACCCTGCTGCCGCTGCGCGCCGGCGACGTGCTCGTCGTCAACGCCTCCCACGCCATCGGTCACCTGCTGCGCAGCCGAGCCGACCTCTCCCCCATCGGTGCAGGACGCCGAACAGACCCTCGCCGACCTCGGACACCCCAATCCCCGACTCCGGGTCGACCACCGCATCGCCTCCCCCAGCTTGCGGACGGCGTTGCGCTCTGGAACCTCTGAACCACCGCGAGAAATAGGTGCCGTGACCTGCGTAACGACACGTCCCCGCGCGATCAGCGCACCGACATCTGTTGTTGTGCGCCGCCGATCATCCTCCCCGAGCCGATCCCACCCTGAAAAGACGGAGCGTGGCAGCATGAGTTGCCCCAATTGACGGCCTGCCACGCTCGGACCCACAAGGCGGGTCTACCACGGGGGCAGCAATCCGGTGACCAAACCAGTGCCGTACTCCCGCGCCGGCCAGCCTACCGAAATCAGCTAGGCCGGTTCGATCCAGTCCGGAACTCCGGGTGCACAAAACCCGAAAGTTCGGCCACTGCATGGTCGATCGCCACGTTCAGTTGCTCCCGCAGATCCTCCAGCTCATCGATCCGCGCCTGAACCGGTCGGCGGGAAGTCGGGTTATGCCCGTTGGCCGAATCCCAGATTCGTTGGCCAGCGATCCGGGCGCCCTCCGTCGGAGAGACCTTCCGCCCGTCAACGTCGTAGGACGGCCGCGCGGTCGGCGCCGGGTCCGCACCGTCCGGTGATTCGTTGATGCGGTCGAGCGCATCAGCCACACCCTCGATCATGTCCTTGAAATAGACCTCTATCACAAGACCCTCCACTTGTTCACCGCTGATTCGCATCCCGCCCACCGCCAGAGTGAAGCATCCGATGCGCAACCAGACCATAGCCGTCGACAGCCGATGGTGCGCCGGGCCCACCGGCCCAGGCCCGCCGGCGGATCGAGACTGGATTCCGCACGACGGGCGGAGGCGATGACAGTCGGTTCCGCCCCTAGGATCGACGACAACGACACATGACCCGCCGCTGGTGCAGCGCCAGCTCCGTCCGCCCCTCACACCGACAGGACACCCCATGTTCACGTTCTTTCGTCGCAGATCCGCGACCGCCGCCGATCAGACCGAACCGCAACTGCCGAGCGGCGAACAGAGTGTGGACTCACCGGAGGCCCGCGCGCACCTGACACTGTTCGCCGGCGACTTGACCGTCAGTGGCCCCTTCGTCGAACCGGGCAGCGACGAGTACGACCTTTGGCGGGCCGGCAAGCTCGTCCCCTGGTACATCAGCCACCACCTCGACCGTGGCCGGCATACCGGACCGAACGTCGATATCGTCTGCAATGCAGAGGAACCGGCCGTTGATATGTGGGAGCTCGGCAGGGTGTATCCGAGGTGGGATCAGACCGGTCTCGCACGGCCCGCATCGGCACGCTCGGACGAGAAGCCGACCGTCTCACGTGTCCGTCAGCGACCACGCCGCGATCAGTCGTCGATGGTCACCACGCGGCGCGGCCTCATCACTGCGGCACAGCAGTGGTCACCCCTGGGCGCAGTTGTCGCAGCGACCGCACCGATTGAGGCCGTCGTCGAGGTCGGGGTCGTCGAGTTGTTGTCGCAGGAACTCCATCCGGCAGCCGTGGGTGTGCTGGTAGTCGATCATCGCCTGCTGCTCGGCCTCCCGTGCGGCTTCGAGACCGTCGTACCGTTGCGCGTCGTAGGACCAGGGTGCACCGGTGGTAATCCACCCGTTCCGGACCCGGGCGACGACACCGTCGACTTCGAGGACATTCAGGACCATCAGCAGCCGGGTGCGTCGCAGCTCGACCTTGGTCAACAGCGTCTTGAGCCGCTGGGCCCGATCTTCACTGAGGGCGTCGAGTACTTGCCTCACGATTTCCTCGCGGGGAAAGGTGAGAGATCCGAAGTAGTCCCAGATCTCGCGGTCGTCGCTCCCGGGCAGCAGGATGGCTTCCGCCCGCGGCAGGGCGCGGCCGGCGCGGCCGATGTGCTGGTAGTAGGAGATCGGGGAGGCGGGGGCACCCATGTGGACGACGAATCCGAGGTCGGGTTTGTCGAAACCCATCCCGAGCGCGGAGGTCGCGACGAGCGCTTTGACCCGGTTGTCCAGCAGATCCGCTTCCAAACGTTCGCGGTCGGCGGCGTCGGTGCGTCCGGTGTAGGCGGCGACGCGGTACCCGTGCTCGGTGAGCACCGCCGCCAGTTCGGTGGCCGCGGCGATCGTGAGGGTGTAGATGATGCCCGACCCGGGCAGCTCGTCGAGTCGCTCAGTCAGCCATGCGGTCCGGGCGGCCGTGTCGTCGAGGTGAATCACGGACAGGTGCAGCGAGGGCCGATCCAGACCGCCGCGCAGGACGACGGTGCCGGTGGTGTCGGCGCCGACGCCGAGCTGGCTGGCGATGTCGCTGATCACCCGGTCGTTGGCGGTGGCGGTGGTCGCCAGGACCGGGACGTCGCCGCCGAGCTGGGCGAGGAGTGCGCTGATGCCGCGGTAGGAGGGCCGGAAGTCGTGGCCCCAGTCGGACACGCAGTGCGCCTCGTCGACTACTACCAGCCCGCTGTTGGCGGCCAGGACGGGCAGGACCTTCTCCCGGAAGCCCGGTTTGATGAGACGTTCGGGGCTGATCAGCAGCACATCGACTCGGTCGGCGTCGATGTCGGCGTGGATGGTTTTCCACTCTTTCACGTTGTCGGAGTGGATGGTCGCAGCACGGACGCCGCCGCGCTGCGCGGCGGCGACCTGGTTGCGCATCAGGGCGAGCAGCGGCGAGACGATCACCGTCGGGCCCCTCCCCTGGCTGCGCAGCAGTTGCGCGGCCAGGAAGTACACCGCGGATTTTCCCCACCCGGTCCGCTGCACCACCAGCGCGCGGCTGCGGTGCACGACCAGTGCTTCGATCGCGGTCCATTGGTCGTCGCGCAGGCGGGCGTCCGGGCCGGCGAGCGCGCGCAGCAGCTCCTCCGCCTTGCCACGAAGTTCTGACGGGGACGTATCGGCCACTGGGTGAGCCGGGCCGCCAGGAGAAACAGGCGGGACGGGAGTCGGTGTGACAGGAGTAAGCGGGGCGGGCAAAGCCGGTCCGAGGAGGGCAGTGATCGCCGACGCCAGATCCGGCAACAGGTCGACGGCGTCCTGCGCTGCCCGGCTCCGCGAAAGCGACCCATTGCCGGAGTAGTAGTGCGCGTGCAGGGCCAGAGCCTGGGCGGCGAGTTCTTCCGGGCTGCTCGTGTTCCGGCTGGCGTGGTGTGCCGCCTGGGCACTGACCATGGGGTGATTCCTCCTCATCGGGGTAGGTCGTGCGCGCGTGGTGCATCGGACGAGCGGCGCACCGAGACATCGCTGGTGATCCCTCCCCTGTCGTATTGCCTCCGTATCACCTTAAGGGCAACGCATTCCACGCTCGCCCGCATGTGTGCGTTGTGTCAGACAGGTGGGTGTCGCGGTAGGCGACGGGTCGAGGTTGTCGCGGATGGCAGCGAGAGTGAGCGCGTCTTCGAGCACGCCGCGGGTGGGGCGACACATCAGGGGACGTGCCGTCACCGCAGGTCAGCGCGTCATTCTCGACAGCAGTTGCCGGCCGGGCGAGGTGCAGCCTCTCCTCTCGACCCGGTGCCGGTGGACCGTATCCTTGCCCCCATGTCCGAGCAGACCGGAGATCTCAGCGCCGATCCCGACTCGGCGCTGCCAAATCTGGCCCTCGACGACACGTGGGTGGATCCGCACACCGTCACGGTCACGGCGCGCACCGCGGCGGAGATCGCACTGCGGATCCACACCTCGATTACCCCGTTCGACGTGCCGGCCGGACAGGGGTTCCCCGCAGCGGCCGGGGCTGCTGTCACGGTCATCGTGCACACCGTCGACGCGGCAACAGGCGGGCCACGGTATCTGCCGCCGGCCGAGCCCGCCGAGTGGGTGCGGGCGATCTTCTCCACCGCAGGCACCGCGCACGGATACTTCCTGGGCGCCGTCGACCCGGACACCGGCACCCACAGGCCCGGCCAGTTCGCCTACCGCCTGTACCTCGACACCGACCGGCAGGCGATTGCGGTGCCGCGGCAGGTGCTCACCTGCCCGCACTACCTGCTCTCGGCCATCGACGGCAGAGAGCACCACGGCACCTGACCCTGCCCGTCGACGCCGAAGAACACTCTCTGCAAGCAGCCCCCGCCTACGAGGTCATCGCACTGGACCGCCCCCTCGACGGACCTGGAACCTCCTCCGGCAGTCAGTAGCGGTAGCTGGAGCGGTTCTTCGGCCGGGAGACGACTTTCACGACACCCCCGACCACGATGCCGAAGAACGCGAGGACGAGGGTCATCCGCAGGAACGCCTGAAACAACTCGCCGCGAATGGAGTACTCGCTGACGATGACCGCGACCGCGGTGACGACCACCACGACCGAGGGAAGGGCACCGACCAGGAACCGGAGCCGCGATCCGCTGCTGTCGTAGGGGTCCCCGAACACGGTATCGGCGACCTTGATCGCCGGATAGAACGCGGCGGCACCGACCAGCGCACCACCGAGGCAGATGGAGGCCACCACCTGCGAGTTGGTGCTGTGCCGGCCCAGGTCGCTCAGCGCGACGGCGAGAACCCAGATCGAGGCCACCCACAGCACGGCGGCGGCGAGCGGCCACAGCCACCACCGGTCCTCGCCACCGATCTTCCAGCAGGCGGTGCGGGCGGTGAACTCGGCCACCGCCCCCACCAGCACGGCCAGCAGCAGCGTCGCCCATCCACCCCACCACCCCGCGGCGGTCCAGTTCGTCAGATGGTCACTGACCTCCGGATAGTCGAGAAAATTCATATGCCTTCCTCCCCTTACCTTTTCAGCTCATGTCGATCGCGTGAGACGCCCCCGCGATCCCCCGTGCAAACGCCGGATGTCGCATGCCCCGGCTGCAGTGTCGGCAGCGTACCCATCAGCCCGGCACCCGGGCTGGACCTGTGGCGGTCACGGCCGCGGCAGGGTCCGGTAGGCGTGAGCGCGAGTGGTGATCGTGTCGGTGAGGTCGGTGACCGTGGTCGCGGCTGTCGAAGTGCTCGCCTGGGCGGCGGTGTGGGCGTGGGCCAGGCGTACGACGTGCGCGTCCGATTCGGCGAGTTGGCGGGCACGCTCGTCGGCGACGCGGGCCGCGGTGTCGGCGGCGGCGAGGTCGGTGTCCAGGTCGGCCACGGTGTCCGCGGCCTGGCGCAGCTCCCGCGCGGCCTGCTCGATCTGGGCGTGTGCCCGGGTGTACGTCCGGCCCTCCTCGGGGGTGAGTGTCCCCGAACCGGTGCCGGCGGCCGCGGTCATCGCCTCGTGCAGTTCGGTCGCGGCGAGGACCTGGGTTCCGAGGTCCCACATGGCCGCCCGCAGGTCCAGGTCGGTGAACATCCCGTCCCGGAACGCCCGAGACCCCTTGATTCGCTCGACCGCCAGGATGGCGTCGCTCATCGGCCGCCGTAACTCCTCCGGGGCCTGCCGCAGCTGTCCGCCGAGGATCCGGGCGGGTTGCCGTTTCCGGTCGCTGCGGTCCACGAGGTGCAGTCCGCCGACCGCGGCGCCGGTCAGCAGCCACGTCACCAGCAGTGTCGTCGCGGCCTCGGGCAGGACGGCGAGGAAATCCTCGATCACCTCGTCCGACCGGGCCGGGTCGGTGGTCCCCCAGACAAGATGCAGAAAGGCCGCTCCCACACCTCCGGCCACGAGCATCACCGCGGTGACCGCCGCGGAGACCGCCCCGACTGCGGCGACCACGCCGAGGGCGGACCCGACACCATCTGCCAGGGGTGAGGGTCGCGGCTCGGACTGGTGGAGAACGACGGTATCCCAGTGCACCTCAGACGGTGCGGGAGTTACCTTCTCGGCTGTCATGCCCTACTCACCGTCGCTTCCGCAAGGTTCGACGATCCCTCGCCCTGCCGGCACCGCTCCCCTGGCGTGGTGCGAGATACAAAACACGGTCGCCATTCTGCTTTTCCCTCCCTGACCCCAGCTGTCTGTTCGTGTCGGAATCTATCGCGCGGCACCCACACGTTTCGGTCATGCCGACCTCGGATACGACCCACCGGTATCGAGGGCGGCGTCGCCGATGGCGGCGATGCGCGCGAGGCGCTGCTGCTGTTCGCCGATCCCGCGGGCGGGGTCCGGGCCTGCGGCCACACCGCGGTGACGATGCGGCTGTAGTCGCGGCCGGCGAGGACGATCACGTCCTCTAGATCCAGGAGTCCCTGGGCGCTAGCCTGCGCGTGGACAGTGTCGGCGGTGACCGAACCCGGTTCCCCCACACGCATCTCGTACGGAGCGACCACGGTATCGAGGGGAAGCAACCCGAACCTTCCGGACAATATTCGAATGGACTCGACCGGGGCGAGCCGGCGGGCGGCCCGCTGACAGAGCCGATGAAAGGTACCGAGGTACAGGGCACCGGCCGGAACCGCTCCGACCCCCGTCCGCTTTCGTGACCCGCAGCCAACGATCACCAACGGTGACGACTGCCCCGCCCGCACCGGGGTGACCCCGTGCGCAGGCGCCGCGGCAGCTGTGTGGTGGTCGTGGGTGACGTGGTCGGCGAGGGTCCAGTCCAGCCATTCCCAGCCGGGCCGATGGTGCAGGCCGACCACGCCGTGGCGGTGGCCAGCCATCAGGAACGGGGTGTGCCAGAGCAGCAGATCGGTGTTCGGCAGACGCAGCCGGGTGCCGTCGTGACGGCGCAGCAGGGTGGTGGTGGGGCCGACCGCGAGCGGGATGCCGCCGTGCCGGCCGCCGCCCTTCGGGCCGACGCCCGGACGGGAGAACACCAGACCCACCTCCAGGACCAGAGCGGCGCCGGGGGTCGGCGGGGTCAGGGCCGGGTCGGTGTAGCGGTAGGTCGGGCGAATCAGCACAGACATGGCGGGTCCCTTCTCGGTGACAGGCGGGCGCGCGGGATCCATCCGGGCGCATTCTGGGAGCTGGGTGTGTGCCCGGGCCAGTCGGCGGGGCCAGGATGTCGGGCGTGGCCCGGTGAAGGCCTCCGAACGTGTCGTGAGGCGTCGAACACCCGTCGCCGGCACCCGTGCGTCCGGCCGCGACGCACGAACGAGGCCCCCACCGGGCGGCAGGAGCCTCGTTCGCCGGTTACAGGTAGTCGATCTCGTCCCCGGACAGCGTGCGCCCGGTCCCCAACTCGACGAGCGCGACCTTGGCGGCCACGAATTCCTCGTGCGAGCCGCCTCCGATCGCCGCGCAGTAACGAGCGCGTGCAGCCGCCAGCTCGGCGGACTCCTCGATGACTGCAGTGGTGGACATGTGCATCTCCCCTCGAATCAGCATTCCATCACCTTACAATGTGACATTGCTATGTGCAAGTTGCGATTCAACACGGGTCTCGCTGCGTCACAAAGGCATATGTTCATGCCGTGCACTGACGAACAGAAAGAGAGCCACGCGGACCGCCGCGCGCAGGCGTGGCACCGGTGACGCACCAGCCCGCCGCGGCGAATGACACGTGCGCCCGCGATGCGCGGATCGGACAAACCCGGCGCGGCGACCCGCTACCGTTTTCCTATGGGGACCGCCTTCCACGGGCCGAGCCCGTGGCCGCACATCACCCGCGCCATCCGCACGCGCGGACCCCGCCATGCCGCGATCGCCCACCTCGGCCAGGACGCCCCCACCCTGCTCCCTTTACGCGCCGGCGACGTCCTGATCGTCAACGCCTCCCGCGCCGCCGTCCGCGCGCACGCCACCTCCCCGGTCGCGCTCGCCCACTACCTGGACGCCGGAGTCCGGGTGCTGTCGTCACCGAACCTGCACGCCAACGTCATCGCCACCGACCGGCGGGCAGTCATCGGCTCCGCGAACGCCTCCCACAGTTCCACCCTCGCCGACGAGGCCGTGGTCATCACCGACGACCCCGACATCGTTGCCTCCGTCCGGGCGTTCATCGACGGGATCGAGGAGACCACCGAGATCGACCAGGTATTCCTCGACAACGCCACCGCGCAATGGCAGATCGGGCGGGCGGTACCCCTGCCCGGGGTCACCAGCCGCGGGCGCGGCGACCCCGGGTTCCTGCCCGCGAAGATCCCGCGGATGTTTGTGCACCACACCGTCGAGTACGATCCGGGCCCGACCGAGCAGGAGTTGTGGGCGACTCAGGCGCGCCGGCAGCGCGGCGCGGCCGGGCCGGCGGCGAAGTACCAGCTCGAATGGTTCCGCCATCACAGATCCGATACTCGCCTCGAGCGGGGTGATGTTCTGCTGTTCGTGACCGCGGACAATAGTTGGGTTCATCCCCCAGCCGTGGTGGATTCCGAGGCGATCGCGATCCTCCACGCCCCCGGCGCCGCCGGGCATCTGCTGCGCAGCCGAGCCGACCTTGCGCCCATCCCGGTAGCGGATGCGGAACGCATGCTCGCCGACCTCGGACACCCCAATCCCCGGCTCCGGGTCGATCACCGCATCGCCTCCCCCACCCTGCGGACCGCCCTGCTCGGGCTCTGGAACCTCTGAACCACCGCGAACAATAGGCGCCGTGACCTGTGTGAACGACACGTCCCCACCTGATCAGTGCGCCGACATCGCCGTCCGAGCCTGCCCACACCACTGCCGCTCAGTCGGGTGAGTTCACGCCAGGGCCAGGACGCGGGACCGTGCCTCCAGGTAGCGGGCCAGGAGATCGAGCATCTCGGCATCCGGGTGGGTGAGTTCGGGCAGGTCCTTCGCGCCGATGATCGTCTGGTCGACCGCGGTGACCTGCCGCCGGCACTCGCCGACCGCTTCCGGGGTGACGGTGTCGGCGTCGAGCCGGTCGGTGAGGTACCGAATCGACGCGTCCAGACCCAGACCCGGATTCCGGGTGTTGTTGCCGGCCCTCCGGGTTTCGGCCATCTGCCACCACCCGTCCAGCTCGGCCAGCACCGCGGGATCGGTGACCGCGATCCGCAACGCTCGGTCGATCGACTGCGGATCGGTGATGTCGAACTCGTCCACACCGGATGTGCGGGTGAGGATCTGGCCGAGCTGATGGTTGGCGAGTCCGTCCCCGCGGCTCCACCAGTACGACACCATCACGTGCACCTTGTTCGCCGTCGCCAGCTCCCCCATCACACCCGTCCCCTCTATGCAGACCAACAGTTCTTCCGGTACATCCTCACAGCCCGGCAACCGCCCCGCAGCACCGGGTCAGCGCCCGTGGATCAGTGAGTCAGCCTGTGCGGCTGCAGGTGTGGGTGACCGCGCACATCGGGCACCACGTACGCTCGCCGACGATCCACCCGTTCGTCTCGGCGAAGGCCACCGCCTGAGCTCGGCTGGCGCCGGCCGCGGTGAAGGTGTGCTCACACAGATCGCACCGCACCGTCCACCCACGCCTGCCCGTGGACCGCACCAACGTATGAACAGTCATATTGTCCCCCGACTTCGACACTGTGCCCCCAGCATGGCACACCCCCTCCAGCAGTGGTGACCCACGCAGGCCAGGCCCCCGGCCGTCACATCCGAACCGCAGCACGGGAGTCGGCCCCTCCGGCGTCGTGGTCATGCGCGAGATCACCGAGAACACACCCGAGTCTCTGCGATGCGGTCACCGCCATGAAGCAGTGAGGGTCACGTCCAAAGGGGACGTGTCGTCTGTGCAGGTCAGGAGCATCGTGCGGGTGTCAGGACTCGACCGGGACCAGGCGGTCGAGCTTGGTGTGGAATGGGTAAGTCCCTGGGGCGCTGAGAACCGACTCGACCAGAGCGTCGTCGCCGCAATGCTCATGGGTCGTGAACACCGAGGTGCCCTCAGAATGAACCTTGACCTTGTCGCCGATCTCCAAACCCGCGTGGGTCCCCGGATTCTCGGTCATAAGACATGACTAACCTGTCCGGCTTCGCTGTGCAAGCCGCCGATATTTGTCAGGTTCGATTCGATCGTGCTCCCACTGCCGCATCGGCGCCACACTGTGCCGATAGCCGATCGTCGAGCGGAACGCTGAAACCTACGCTCGGGCGCCATATCGGGCGATGCAGTGCCACACCTTCTTCAGGTCCTGCGGATCGAAGGATGCACTCCGTGCGCGACCGAGGATGGCCGGGGTAAGCAGGCCGTCGTCGGCGATGCCTCGGGCCAGGTCGACGACGTGCGGCCCCCGGTAGTCAGGATGGTGTGCAATCTCCTCGATGCCAACTGTGTATCCGTCGTGCCACAACACTGGGCACGCGAGCGATCGGGCGATCTCGCCGAAGTGCGTGTCGCGGTAGCTGGGGTCGAGAACGAGGGCCTCGACATCTGACGCAATGTCGATGGTTCCGTGAACGTGCGCCTCGATGTAGTCGTCGAGCGGATCGTCGAATTCCACCGCCGCAGCGGTATCGACCAAGTTCATCGCCTCGGCGGTGCCGAACAAGTCAGGTTCGAAGACGCTGTCAGGGAAGCAGAAAGTGGTGCGGTCGAGGGTGTGCTCGGCCAGCAGGAAGTAGGAGGAACCGAAACGAGGAGATCCTCCGTATGGGTCGGCGCGGTAGTTCAGCGATCCATACTTCGGGCGCTCCGCCGGCTCGAGCTCGTCGTAGGCGCCAACGAACATGCGGCTCTCCCACTTCCACCTGGCGCCGCCGGGGTGGGCAGTCAGACCACCGTTGCCTGTCCGGGTCTCGAACTGTGACAGGTATGCGCCTCGGTCCGCGATCGCCTCGAGCGTCGAAGCACCGTTGAAGGGGAGATCTGGGTGAAAGTGCACGGTCACACGGAGTGCCCGGTCAAGCGGAACGCCCTCGGCGAAGCCGCGAACGTGTGCGATGGCTATGTGCCCCGGAGGGGTATCGATAGGCACGCATCCATTATCTGATTGAACCTGTATCTCGCGCGTACCAGAACTTGCACCGACACGGTCGCGTCTCAGCGCACTGAAGATCGGTTCCGGTCATCCCTCGACGAACGTTCAGTGCTCGGAAGGCCCTCCTCGTGGATCGACTACCGGGAGTCGATATGGACACCTTGAGCGTTCGCGTCTCCGCTCTTCCAGACCAGCCACTTCTCATTGACCGCTGCGGCGAGGTCGATGTCATGAAAACGCGCTAGCAGCAACGTTTGACAGAGAACATCGGCCACTTCGTTCCGGAGTGCTGCCGCCAACTGGTCCGGTGAGCGCTCCTTCGTTCTAGCCTGTCCCGTCACCATCAGGAAACTTTGGGTCAGCTCGCCAACCTCTTCCTGTAGCTTCAGCAGAAACCATGCTGCATCACGTTCGATCCCGAAGCGTTCGGCGTAGTGTTTCGAGATCTCTTCTACCTCGTCCGAAAGCTGTCCCAGGTCCATCCGTTGATCAGACCAGGCCTGCTCGATAAGGTCACGTCTTCCAATCACCTCTGATCGAAACGAATGGTGAGGAGAGTGTCCCGTCCGGTCACCGATCGCGACGCGGTGTCAGGTGTTCTTTGAATCGACGAATCGGTGGTCTCTGAGGACGGGTACCGAACGGCTCTGGTCAACTTCGGTTGCGATCGCCACATCCTCGGCATATCCAGCCGTGACGAGTTCGCGACCGGATCCACACCCGTGCAGCGCCGACGCTATTCGACCGGACACCGCCTCCCACGCCACCGCGGTAACTTCGGCTTCAGGCGATGCCGTCCAGCCCCGGGAGATCAGCTCAGCGATCACAGCGCCGGCGCCCCACTGGTCTTCCACTGCCGGCCGCAAGGTGCCGTCCGGCCACTTTTCCCCGGCTGCGATCACCGCCACCACCGTTTCCTGCGTGTAGTTGTCGGCGATCCATTCGGCGACCGCGCGGGCGTTGCGTAGCGACGCTCCGAGGCAGGTTCCCGCGGAGGACTCCAGCTCGTACGCGATCGATGAGCCGTTCGGAGACGGAAGGACGAGGCGATCCACCCCCTGTGCCGAACGAATGGTGCTGGGCGACAGACTGATCGACCCTGGCGTTGCCGAACTCCGGCCCACGGCAAGCACGGCATCGTGGTCGGCGGCATACCGCACCGCAGAAGTGTCCCGCCATCGGTAGGGAAGGACCTCGATACCAGCATCGATCGCGACTGACAGGGTGGTGGTGAACGACAGAACATCGACGATGACCGCGACGTGTGCGTCCGGTGCCACTGCGGTGGCTCCGGTCAGTCCCCACTCGAAGCGCAGTGAATAGTCCTGTTGCCGATGGTCACGATTCACTCCACACACTCTGGCATATCTGGACACCGCTCGACGCACTCATGGAGGGTGTGGCCGCCTCCCTGAGAGCGAACCTCGCTCACCGGTAGTGAAACCCGCACCGGGACGAGCTCGGCGCCAGCGCGTGCCGTCGGCCGCCGGCGTCTCGTCCCCCAAGCGGATCCGCTTACGGAACAAAGCTCTGCTTCAGGGCGCGGTGCAGGTCGTCTACGCTCGCGCCATACGTATGCGACGCGTATGACAGCGTGCGAAGTGCCGCAGCCACCGGGTCGCGGTCGAGCGCGCTGAAGAGTGCGGGGATCGCCTGATAGGGGACGTTGAATCCGCCATTGTCGAAAGGATTGCGCCGAGTGGCGAGGGAATAGTGGGGGTCCCCTTGCGGCTCATCGTCTTCGGTTCGATCGGCGATCCACCGTTGGATCGCGCTCTGCATATCATCGAACGGCGCTGGTAGGGGTCGTCCGTTTCGCATCGCCACGAGAGCCGGAACGACCCACTCCTTGCTGGCCAATCCTGAGAACTCGTACGCCTGAGTTGCGCACCAGTGGGCGAGGTGGCGTTGGGTAGGTGCGTCCAGCGTGAGGATCGCTCTGACGAGTCCTGGGTCGTAGTCGATGAGCTGCAGTGCCCCGGGAATAGCCTGCACTTGGCTGAATTCACTCGGAACACGTTTGTGCTCGGTTTCGGGACGGGCGGAAATCGAACTCGTCTTGAGGTCGTCGAGGGTGGATTCTTCGCGAGGGCGGAAACCCGAGCCGGCGACAACTTGGAAGGGCTCATGTGGATCTGCCCCGGCCCTCGAGTCGCGAAAGAAGTCTTCGATCGTCTGCGGAATGCCATCGTCGATGACCGGTTCCTCGAGGTCGAGAAGGTCGTGGTCGTCGTCCGTCGGCTCATCATCGCAAGAGTGCATGAGCCGACACTCGCACAGAGCCCTTCCGAAGGGGGACCGATTAGCGATCCGCTACCGGGCAGGCTGGACCGTTCGCCGGAAGCGGATCCATACCGCCGACGACCGGATGATCCATCCCAGTAACAGTCCGAGATAGATGCCCCACAGTCCGCGATCGAGGACTTCCACGAAGAACCAGGCAGCGGGCACCGTTCCGCAGAATGTGGCCAGCACCGAGACGTACATGATCCCCCGGGTATCGCCCAACGCACGGAGCTGAGCCGCATACACCAGCTCAGCCACCATGATCAGTGTCATGACCGGAAGAATGACGACAGTCCCCGACACCACATCGAGAACCTCGGGGTCGTCGGTGAACACGCCGAAGAACAGCCCCGGGAATGAAGCGAGCACCACAGACACCACGCTGGACCCGACCAGCATCAACACCGCTCCGGCACGAACAAATGCCTCGTGCCCGTCCCGGTCCCTGGCCCCGAGTCGTTGGCCCACCAGTATCGCGATCGCACACGCCAACCCGAAGATGATCACCCAGACCACCGACACCGCCGAGCCCATCACTCGAAAAGCTGCCAACCCCGCAGCCCCCAGTCCCGCCGCAAGCCCCACCAACGCGACATCCGCGCCGTAACTGAACAGGCCGAAGACGGAATCCGGCCACGCGATTCGGAGCCACTCTCGTACAAGATCCCGGCGACCCTCCGGTGAGGCCCGCTTCGCCGCTTCGATGGACTCGCCGAGCGTTTCCCGCGCACGAAATGTCAGATACGCCGCGCCGAAAGCAGTGGCGAGGGTCGTGGCGATCGCCGAACCGACCTGCCCGAGACCGACCTCGAAAATCAACACCCACGCCAGGGGCATGTTCACCAATGCAACGAGGGCAGTGACCTGCGCCGCCGTCCGGGTATCCCCCACACCGCCGAGTAGTCCGCGCAGGTGCGCCGTGACCGCCGTGAACGGCAGTCCTATCAGCAAGATGCGCAGCATCGACGTGGTGTCGTGCGCCACACCAGGGTCGACACCACCCTCAGGCCGGCCGGGCACCGTAGCCTCGACGATCACCGATGCACCCGCGATACCCGCAATCGCAAGCACTGTTCCCGCCGCCACGACACCGACGAACCCGACCCCGGCAAGACGGACAATCGACGTACTGTCCCCAGCGCCGTGCCATCGAGCGACCAGAACCTGTGTCGCCGAACCACACGGAATGATGATCGCCGTGAACAGGATCCAGATCGGAAAAGCCACCGCGGCACTCCCCAGCGCCTGCGTCGAATAGTGTCCGAGCAGCGCGGTATCGGTGGCACTGAGAATCAAACTGATCGCTGACACCATGATGATCGGCCACGCAACTGCCCAGACCTGCCAGCATCTGCCGACGAGACTGCCAGCGGGTGCGACCGGAACCGTGACCGCATGCGTCATGACACGCACGATCGTGGGCAGGATCTGTTCACCATGTAGGGATATTTCCAGACGAGCGCCCACCACACCGCACGGCAGTGACCGTATGCGCGACGCCGGAGGTGCGGCCCGATCGAGTCGACCTGCAACTTTGTGACCGATATCAGCCGCGGTCAGGGTTGAAATCACGGTGCGTGGAACGGACAGACGGATTGAGCCACCCGAACCTGGCACCGACTCGATCGAACGGAAAAGGTACCGTCTGTGTGGCTCCATCCCAGTCTTCCGCGCCGTCGTCACATGTCCGGCTGCCGCGTCGGTATGGTTTGACGGTGACACTCAGCCTTCGGCCTGCTGTAGTTTCGGACGCCCATTTTCTTGCGGAAATGCTGGCAGCAGCGGCCTATTGGCACCCCAATAGCCCATCGGGGAGCGTGGAGGACGTGCTGGCGAAGCCAGAGCTGGCGCGCTACGTCACCGGCTGGCCGCGTGCGGGAGATCTCGGCGTCATCGCGGAGAATGAAGGTCCGGTCGGAGCAGCGTGGCTGCGATTCCTGCCGAAAAGCACCCCGGGTTACGGGTTCGTCGACACGGTGACACCGGAACTGACCATCGGAGTCCTGCACAGGTGGCGGGGTCACGGAGTCGGCACACGTCTGCTGGAAATGTTGATCGACGCTGCCCGCGAGAAGCACCTCACGGCGGTGAGCTTGAGCGTAGAGCCGGACAACTACGCGCTGCGTCTGTACGAGCGGTTCGGATTCGAACCAGTCGGCACGGTGGGCGGGGCGATCACGATGCTCCTGCAACTCTGACGTTCCGTCAAAGTCGACCAGTGACCGCCGGCGGGGTGATCGAAAATCTTCCGCCAACGGCGTGAAGCCGGTAGAGAAGCATCTGTGAACACGCCGCTCCGATACCGCATCTTTGCCGAGGTGGCGGACGGCGGAGTAGTCGACAAGCAGCGCAGGGTCGATCCAGCGTAGACCGAGGATCGGACAAGAAGGATGAAACATGGCAGCTACGCCTTTCATCGCCAGCAGTAGAATCGTGCGAGAAAAACGGCCCACGCAAGCTAACGAGCGAACAAACGTGTTGGCGTTTCTGCGGTGGCATCGAAACACATTGGAACTCAAGTGTGCCGGTCTCACCCCTGAGCAACTCGCGCTTCAGCCGCTGAGCCCTTCCTCGCTGTCGCTGTTGGGGCTTCTTCGGCACGCCGCCGAGTCCGAACGATTTTGGTTCCGCCGGGTGATGGCAGGTGAAGAAGCCTCCGCACTTTTCTCAACTCCAGGCGACGAATTCGACGTGGCAGGCGCAAACATTGAGACGGTCGTCGCAGCATTTCACGCGTGGCGGACAGAGGTCGCATTCGCGGAACACTACGTCAACTCCGTGTCAGATCTCGAGGTCACCGGGAACGAACCCGGCGAAGGACCGGTATCTCTGCGCTGGGTGCTCTCGCACATGCTGGAGGAGTACGCCCGGCACAATGGCCACGCTGATTTACTGCGGGAACAGATTGACGGCGCTGTAGGACTCTGAAGTCTCCTATTTGATCGACTTCACGAAGACCGCCCGGCAGCGGATCGTTGCCCGGTGAGTCGACGAAACCCGGTTGTCCGTTCAGCCGGCGGCTCGTACGCTCCTCCGATGGCGCAGGACTCCAATTCTGGGATCAGGATGCACGACGATGAAATCGAGGTCGACGTGGTCCGCGTCAGACGGCTGCTCCAGGAGCAATTTCCGGAGTGGGCACATCTGTCCATCGAGCCGGTTCGTTCTGCGGGCACCGACAACGCGATGTTCCGCTTGGGTGAGGCCCTGGTGGTTCGGCTCCCGCGGACCCCAGCGGCCGTCGCACAGGTGGAGAAGGAGCATCGTTGGCTGCCGGCGTTGGCGCCGCTCCTGCCGCTGCCCGTTCCGATACCTGTTGCCGTGGTAGTGGCCGGTGTGGGCTACCCCTGGCCGTGGTCGGTGTATCGGTGGCTCGACGGAGAGAATGCGACCAATGCCCCGCCTGCCGATTCCCACCACGCTGCGCTCGAGCTTGCCGGATTCGTCAACGCCCTCCATCGGATCGACACCACGAATGGACCGCTACCCGGATCGCACAACTTCAACCGCGGTGTGCCACTGGTGCAGCGGGATGCACCCACGCGGTCCGCGATCGAATCCTTGCGCGGAGTCCTCGACACCCGCGCCGTTGAGCGGGCGTGGGACGCGGCCCTCAATGCGCCCGGGTGGAGTACGGAAGCGGTGTGGATCCACGGAGACTTACAGTCGGGAAACCTGCTGACCCGCCGGGGTCGACTCACCGCGGTGATCGACTTCGGCGGCCTCGGGATCGGGGATCCAGCATGCGACTGCATGGTGGGGTGGACTCTTTTCGGTCCGCAGGCGCGGAAAGTCTTCCGTGATGCCCTCGCGGTCGACGACACGACGTGGGCTCGCGGACGCGGCTGGGCCCTGTCCGTCGGGTTGATCGCTTTGCCGTACTACCAGGGCACCAATCCCGCTCTGGCTACGGTGGCGAGGCGCGGTATCGAGGCAGTCCTGGCCGACCATTCCTAAGGCGGGTGGGACCAGTCGACGAGCGTGAATCGACGTCCGCCATTTCCTTTCTTCAAGTGCGCCGATCCCTATGCTCTGGTGCCGAATCGGGCGATGTAGTGCCACACCTTTTTCAGGTCCTGCGGGTCGAAGGACGCACCCCGTGCGCGACCGAGGATGGACGGGGTGAGCACGCCATCGTGGGCAATGCCTCGGGCCAGGTCGACGATGTGGGGTCCCCGGTAGTCAGGATAGTGTGCAATCTTCTCGACGGCCACGGTGTACCCGTCATGCCACAACACCGGGCAGGCGAGCGACCGGGCGATCTCGGCGAAGGGTGTGTCGCGGTAGCTGGGGTCGAGAACGAGGGCCTCGACGTCCGACGCGATGTCGATGGTGCCGTGGACGTGCGCCTCGATGTAGTCGTCGAGCGGATCGTCGAAGTCCACCGCGGCGGCGGCCTCCATCAAGTTCATCGCCTCGGCGGTGCCGAACAGGTCGGGCTCGAAGACGCTGTCGGGAAAGCAGAAAGTGGTGCGGTCGAGGGTGTGCTCGGCCAGCAGGAAGTAGGAGGAGCCGAAACGAGGTGATCCGCCATAGGGGTCGGCACGGTAGTTCAGCGATCCATACTTCGGCCGTTCTGCCGACTCGTGCTCGTCGTAGGCGCCACCGAACATGCGGCTTTCCCACTTCCACCTGACGCCGCCGGGGTAGGCAGTCAGTCCACCGTTTCCGGTCTGGGTCTCGAACTGCGACAAGTACGCGCCGCGGTCTGCGATCGCTTCCAGCGTCGAGCTGTCGGTGAAGGGGAGGTCTGGGTGGAAGTGCAGTGTCACACGGAGTGTCCGATCGAGCGGGACACCCTGGGCGAGGCCGCTGACGTGCGCGATGGCAGTGGAGACAGGTGAGGAATCGACAGCCACGCATCCATTATCTGTTGATCGTCCCGCAGTTGTTCGTAAGCCGAACCTCCAGCGGCACGGCCCAGAAGGGGGCGTTCACCGGTACCGCTCTAAGCTGGCGAATCGCCATTTGACCCGTCCGGTGAAGATTGCCGGATGGGTGCGTCAAATGGTGCAGAAACCTGCGGTCCGAGGATGAGCATCGGGATGCGCGCGGACTCGTGGAATCCATCAGTTGCGCGCGGAATCGTGGCGAAGGCGGACGAGCTGAGCACGATGTCGTGTCCAGCCATTATCTGGCCGATACTGAAGGCGGCGATCCGAACGACCCTGCGCTCACTCCGGTACCGCTCTTCGTCCTTCCTCCGGGACCTGCCGTCGTCACAAGTCACCCATTCGCCGAACTCGGCGACCACGCGGGCGTCCGCCCGTCTCCGGTGGCGCATGGTAGGTGTGGAGTCAGTGCCAGGAGTTCCACCAAAGAACTATGGGCACCAGCCAGGGTGTCTAGACCATCAGGTGGTTCCCAATCCGCACGGGTCCGGAATATCACCCGACACCCGGTCGTTGAAGAGGCTGACGGTGGCGGGACATACCCCGGGTACCACACCAGAAAAGTCGCTGCGAGCGACCACTTGCCGAGAGGCGATATGACCGGCACCGTCTCCCTGACCGGGTAAGACCTGCATTGCGTAGCGTTCCCGGGAAGGAAACGAAGCCGCTGTCACCGGGGAAGGGCGACAGCGGCTTCCCTTCGCTCGCACCACGCACTATCCGAAGCCCATCCATTCCCGAAAGCCCGGAATGGGGACGTACCACACCGAATCCCCGAGCAACCACCACACGAACTCCTGCAACGACGTCACTCCTCCTCCTCAGCTGACGGCGTCTTCTACGATTCGGGCACGAAGACAGTCACTGGATCGACGTCCGGTCTCTGCCCTTGGTACGACGGGTGCCGCAGCCCTCCGTGACGGTGACGGGCGACGTCGACCACGATGACGGGTTCGACCCAGCGCACCGCCTCGTACTCCTCCACGGCCGCGGCGTCGACCCCGAGCGGACTGGTGCGGCGCTCCAGGATGGCCAGCTTCTCCCGAAGTTGCCTGCGCACGGCCATGCTGAATCCTGTTCCGACCGTGCCCACATACTGAAGGACGTGGTCGTCGTCGTAGGCGCCGAGCACCAGTGCCCCGACCCGGCTGCGCAGCCTCCCTCGCCTGGAATCCAACCCAGAATTATGCAGCTAATTCGATTGCGCAAAAGCACCTTCCGCCACGACCGGGTTCGCTGTCCAGGCAGGTAGATCGACGACACTTTCTTGAACACCGCACCCTCCATCGCGGAATCGCGGGCCGCGGCCAGAATGACCTCACTCTCGACCTGGACCCAGTGCGGCGGGACCTGGATGGGCAGGCCCGCGACGGGCAGCTGATGGGCAAGGTCGGCGAGTGCGGCACGGCGATCGAGATACGGGGCGTGCGTCAGGTCCTCCCCGTCCAGGGAGAGGACGTCGAAGGGGAGAAATGTCGCCGGCACCTGCCTGCGCAGCGCGGCGCCCGGTCGGACGGTGTGCATTCGCTTCTGCAGCCGCGCGAATGAGGGGCCGCCCTGCGTGAGGGCGACGAGTTCGCCGTCGAAGACGATGCGGCCGCGGCCGCCGAACGCGGCGGTCAGCGCCTCCGTCACCTCGGGGTAGGAGGAGGTGACGACGGTCAGGTTGCGGGTCCACAACACCGGCGGGCGATCGCCGCCGACCGCGGCCAGGATGCGGCAGCCGTCGTACTTCATTTCCGCCGCCCAGAGACCGTCGGTGTCCTCGGGCGGCGGCCCGGGGGTGGCCAGCATCGGCGCGATCAGCCGATTCCCCGCTCTACTCATCGGACGCTCCCGGTCTCGAGGGACCGCGACGGGTCAGGGCAGTCGTTCGTTCAGGCTCGCCATCGCGGTGTCGGCGAGGTGCGCTGTCCACGACTCCAGCTCACGTGTGCCTACTCGCATCACGGTACCGGCGATCACGGCTCCCACCAGGACTCCGGCGAGAAAGCTGGCCGGGCCGAGCGCGGCGGCGGTGTAGTCCATCAGGATGCAGGCGCCGCCGGCCCCGAGGATCGTCGCCACGACGCCGGCGAGGAACACCGCGGTGGATGTGACCTGGCCCTGGGCCCGCCGGAGCAAGCGCCGAATCTCGAACCGATCGCGGTCGCGCAGCAGAAATCCGTCGCGTTCGAGCAGCTCCAGGTATCGGCGGAACATCCCCACGACCGGGCTGCTGTCACCGTCGTGCACCGCGAGTTCCGATCGGAGGGCGCCGATTTCGCGTTCCACCGTGGGCAGCACCTCACCCGGAAACGGGGTTCCCCATGTCGGGGGACGCCCGATCATCGGGCCGCCCCGCTGCCCCGCACCGGTGGTGCACTCAGATCAGTTGGGAGTTCGGTCACGAATTGGTACCTCTCTGTTCGGCGCAGGAAATCGAGACCGGGGACATGCCGTCAACGCCGGTCAACGGTTGTTTTGGGTCGAGTGGTGGCGGTTCGATGAAGGAACTATTCGCCTGAGGCCTCGGGTTCATCGTCCAGCCGGCCGAGACGCACGACCTCGGCATCACCGGCTGGTGTCGCGGTGGTCGGGTCGCACAGGACCGTGCGGCGGCCGGCCAGGGCGTCAAGGGCGATTCCCGGCGAGAAACTCAGCTTCTTGCGACGTGCGGTCTCGGTCTCGGTCTCGGGGGTAGGCGTCGCGGCGGTCAGCGGCAGCAGGTCCTCGGCGCGATACAGGCGCAATGCCAGCGGCGGCCGGTGGTCGCCCGAGTTCCTCCCCGTCCGGGAGAGGCGTGCGCGTTCGTCGAGGCAAGAGCGAAGGGTGTCGGCGGCCGCGGTGCGCCAGGGTTCGGTGTGGACACTGCCGGTGTGGACCGGGACGTGGTGATCGTTCGGGATCATCTCGTGACTCCTACCTGGGTGAGGCACCGGTATTCATCGTCGAAGAGCTGGACCGCAGTGCAGCGACCCGGAAGACCTCCGGCGTGCGACTGGCACCTGTGTTACAGCGGAACGTCGTACACCCGCACTGCCGTGGGGACAGCGTACCCAGACACTCGGACAGCATCGATGACGTCCTCGTGCAGGGCTTCGATGGCAGGACCCCGACACATAGGCCCGTGGAGCAGCTCAGGCTGCGACAGCGACCGCCTCCGGAACGGACAGGAAGATGTCGAGGACGTCGACCTCCCCCGCGGTGCCGTCGGCGAATTCCACCGCAGCGAACTGCGAACCCGCCTCGTCGCGGCGGTATCCGTGCACGATCGTGATGCGGTCGCGGTGGTCGGGGGTGACGGCTTCGGCAATGAGGTGGGACACGAGAACTCCTGTAGGTGGTTGGTGCGCGTCAGAGTAAGTGGCGCCGGGTTCAACGGGGACGCGATGACGGCGGTCGCTCGCCTGTTCTGACACAGTCCGACATGGCATGTTGACCTTGTGACTAATAGCGCCAGTGGCAGTGGCAGTGGCAGTAATTCGACGTAGCGGCGTTGCATCAACAACATGTACATTACATGATGACATTGTGATGTTACAAGGCTTCATGTACCTGCGGACGGACAGGTTCTATGTCATGCGCGATCACGTCGGACGGAGATGCGCTCTTCGTGCTGCTTCCAGAGCTCGCGGGAAAACGCGGTGGAGGCTGTGCGGGTTCGAGGTTGTGCGGGTTCGAGGTTGTGCGGGTTCGAGGGCTCCGGCGGCGAGAAGACCCTCGCACTCGGGCCGAAAGATGCCTCGACCAGCGGGCATGGCATGTCCCCGCCGACCAGTGAACCGCACCTCCCCGATAGGACGACGGCGGGCCATCTCAGGACCCGATCCGGGTGGAGTCCGCCATCAGAGCCCCAACCCAGGGCGGCGGCGTGCCACCACAGGGACCAGCAGCGGTGGCGAAAGCACCGTCATGGCGAAGGTTTGTGCCGCGGGCAGCGACAGCAACCGCGCCACCCGTCGGGCTGAGGGGATCGCGGCACCGACCACGAGGGTGCCGAGCCGCAGAGTCCAGGCGGTCCAGTGATGTCGCGGGCAGCCCGTCCGGGGCGGCGCCGGAGTCTGTGCGCGGCGGATCTGTCGGTGCGGCGATCTATGGTGGCTTCTGCGACGAGCAACAGGTCGCCACCCACTGCCCCAGGCCGGTGCTCCATCCCGGTCCTGATCTGCGGAACTTTTCCGTAGATCGGTCGGCGTGCGGTGGCGGCCTGTTTCTCTACCGTCGACCGAGTGCCGGGGTATGACGTCACGGCCCGGCAGTGTCGACGGGGGTGGGCGCCGGATCTGTCGGCCTCGGGGCCGCTAAGAGGCCGGAGTGCGTCGCGGCCGGCGGGCGGCGAAGACGGCCACCGTGCCGATGACGGTGATCTCGACATCTTCGAATGCGGCCGACAGGGCGGTGCGCAGCCCGTCCTCGTCGTCGGCGGTGTTGTCGAAGGCCTTGATCGGCCCGTTGTACAAGGCACACAACGCGCGGCCGAACAGGTTGTGCTGCACACCGGTCCCGAGGATGGTGGAGCCGAAGAACACCCCGTCGTCGGCGACGACCCGGGCGATGTGCCCGAACGCTACGCCTTTCTGCGGCCAGGTTCCGGGGACGCAGTGGAACACGAAGTTCGCTGCCACCGAATCGAAGACCCCCACGGCCGGGTCGATGGGGGCGAGGATGCTGCCGGTGTGCACGGCGGGGGTGATAGCGCGGTCGGCGAGCCGGCCGGTGGTCATCGCCATCGTGTTGGTGTTGAGGTCCATCAGGGTGATCTCGGGCGCCGCGGTGGGGTAGGTGGCGTTGTGCAGGTACCAGCCGGTGCCGGGGCCGATGTCGAGGTGCCGGGCGCCGAGGTGGGTGTCGTAGTGGGCCAGGAGTCGCTCGCGGGGGCAGCGCCAGGCGTAGGTGTTGCTCCACTGCAGCACGAACGTGTCGTAGGCGGACAACACGATCGGGCTGTACTTCTTGGCGCCGTCCTTCTCCGCCTGCGTGACCTCAGCGCTCATGTGTATTCATCCCCCGGTAATCGTCGATATTCGTAGTGGAGCTGGTCCCCGCAGGGCCAGAGGCGATGGTAACGGTCCCGCCGTGTCCGCGTCGCCCGGGCACCACACGCCCACCCCGTCTCCCCCACCCGAGAACCTTCGCTGTTCGCCCGGTTCTGTTGCACACCAGCTTATTTCGTTGGCAAGTGACCAACAGGGATGAGAAGGGTCAGTCGGTGCGCCGGCGGCGGGACTTGGGGAGGTCGGTGCGCGCGCCCTGGCCGGGCCTGTTGTTCGCCCACTCGATGATCTCCGACCGTTTCCACAGCGGGGTGCGGCCGATCTTCTCCACCGGCGCCGGAGCCTGCCCGCGGGTGACGTATCCGCGGAACGTCGTGGCCGACAGCTCGGTACCGGTTTCCGCCTTGATCAGCTCGAGGACCTGATCGGTGGTCAATCGATGCGGGTTCGCCATCGTGGACGAGTGTCCTTTCTGGTCATTCCCCGGCCATCGGACGGGGTCCTTCGGGTGCTGCCCGGCGATCACGCCTGGCAGGTGCCGCGCGCGGGTCCGTACAGGCCCAAACAATACAACGATGCATTGCAAGGTACGAAACCCCGAACGAGATGCCGTCCGGCAGCCCTGCCGGCGACCCGGACATCGCGAGACGGGACACCAGGAACCGAGTCTGATGCGACACTTGCGATCCCTTGAACAGGAAGGACGACACGTCCCCCACCTCATGCGTCGGTGACCGCAGGGATGCTCGCAGACAAGACCAGACTCGGATCATGCTGCAGGCTCCGGCGTGGCGGGTCAGCCCGATACGAGCTCCCATCGCGTGGGTGGAATTGAACTCGCGAGCCAGCCGGCGGCTCGAGAGAAGGTCGTGTCAGAGTGTGCGGGCAGAAATCTCGAGGCCGGCACCTCTGAGCCGGTCGACGAGGACGTCGCCGAGGGCGGTGGCGGGGGTGAGGACCCCGGCCGTATCGGGGAGCCGGTCGCGGTCGAGGACCAGGCTCAGTGCGGATTCGCCGAGCATGACCGCGGTGGCCCGGTAGCCGGGATCCCCGTCCCCTTTCACTCGGGCGGTGTAGCGGGCGCCGGTCGTGGTGGTGGTGTAGAGGTCCATGGCGAAATACCCGTCGCGTTGCGTCTTTTCGCTGGGGCCCTGGCCGGGGGCGGGGAGGATGCGGTCGAGGAGATACCGGGTGGGCCGGACACTGAGGCCGAGGACGAGGCCACCGAGAATCGCGGCGACGCTGCCCGCGTAGAGGCGGGACAGTCGGGAGCCGCCGACGCTCATCACCTCCCGGTACTTGAAGGTGCGCCCGTACAGGTAGCCGCGCAGCGCGTTGCTGCGGCGCACCACGCGGGTGTTGTAGGAGCCCATCACGAATGGTGCCGTCCACCCCCGCACCGTGGGGGCGATGTCGGCGCCGTTCACGATCGCGATGTCGGATTGGCGGCCGAGGTCGGGTTCGGCGGTGCGGTCGGGGCTCAGCGAGTACGGGGATGCGGCCAACCGGCGCAGCGCCGGGTGGGGGCGGGAGGCGTCGATCTGGGTGCGCAGCGAATCGATGGTCCCGCCCGAGACGCCGCCGCGCAGCGACGCCACCAGCGTGGTCTCCCCCAGGTCGCCGGCGCCGTCGGCTCGGACCGCCTGGTACAGCACGTGCACCCCGAGGTCGGAGGGGATCGAGTCGTACCCGCAGGAGTGCACAATCCGCACCCCACCCGCCCGGGCCTTCTCGTGGTGGGCATCGATACTGTCCCGGGCGAATAGCACCTCCCCGGTCAGGTCGACGTAGTCGGTGCCCGCCGCGACGCAGGCGCCCACGAGTTCGGCCCCGTACTTCGCGTACGGGCCCACCGTGGTCGCCACAACCTGGGTGCGGGCGGCCAGCTCGACGAGCGCGAGGGGATCCTGGGAGTCTGCGATCAGGATCGGCCAGTTCGCGGCCCGCGGCCCGAGGGTGGTGCGGAGCGCCTCGAGTTTCGGGTGGGAGCGTCCGGCGAGCGCGATCCGTACCCCGTCCGGGGCGGTGCGGGCGAGGTAGTCGGCGAGCAGCCTGCCGACGAACCCGGTGGCACCGTAGAGGACGAGATCGAGTTCGCGGTCGCGTGCGCTGTCGGTCATGGCCGCGAGCCTACAAGCGCGGCCGGGTGAGCGGAACAGGTACCCGTTACCGGAATACTCATATACCAGGGAGGGTGAGAGTATCCGCGACACCACTTGGGGGACGTGTCATCCACCCAGTTCAGGATCATTTTCCGGTGCCGGTGGGGTGTCGCGGATGGTCGGTTGTGGTGCAACGTTCGCGGATTCGACCCACAGCCAGAGGTCGAGGTGCCCGCGTCCGTTCGCGGAGCGGACCGGCACGCAGACCTGCGCGAGCCACCGTCCGTCGGCCGCGACGCGGAGCCAGGAATGCAGGGCCCCGGGCATCTCCGACTCCAGAACTACCCCGCCTGCCCTCACCCGTAATGCCAGAGTGTCGGCGCGGATGAACCCCGACGGTCCGGGCAGGACGTGGGCCATGTCGACAACCACGGGCACCGGGGCAGGAAGGCGGCGTAGGACAGGCGCGCCGGGAAACGGTTCGCTCCAACCCTCCAGGCCGGCAGGCGCGCTCATCGGGGGGCCACGGCAGGTTCGGTCATTGGGCGACCCGCAACTCCGGCGCCGGCGACGGCGCGACGGGATTTCTTGTGGCGGTGGTCCATTCGACGTGCCCGCCGCAGCCGGCAACGGTGACCCGGGCTCGGCGCGGCCGGTGGCCCCGCGTGATGGCCTCAACGTCGAGGTCGAGGCCAGTCACCCGCCCCCGGCCGGCCGCGAGTCCGTGATAGCCGGCCACCTCCGCGCGCAGCCGGACATCGACGTTCGGCCATCGCCCGTCGACAGCCAAGACCGCCCCGGCCCTCCGCACCCTCGCGGTGACCGCCCTCACCCGGCTCGGTGAGATGTCCCGGTCACCCAGGCTGACCAGGACCAGGTCGAGGCCGTCGACCAGCACCGCGGCGATCGCTATCGGGTCGTCCCCTGGATCCCGGATTATCGCGCACCGGTTCAGGTCGGCGCCCATCTCGACGGCGGCGAGCAATCCGAGAGTCGGGTCGCCGACCACAGCGGCCCAGTGGCCGGAACCGGTCACCGCGGCAAGAAGACTCGCATGCAGGGACGCTGGGCCGGTGATCTGCGCGACGGTGCCGCGCACCAGCCCCCGGTGCACGAGCAGCTCCGCCAACGGACCCGCGACCGGCAGGGTCCGGATGTCCGCCGCTGCGGGTTGCTCCCCCACCGGACGCGGGTCGGAGCGGCCGATCCGGGGCGGCCCGGCCGAGCGCGCCGGGATCGCGTCCATCCGCCGTCGCAGCTGCTCGATGCGGTCGGCCCTCGGGTCCACCGCCGCTTCGGCCTCCACAGCACCTCCCACGCCCGACACCTTCGTTCGAACATATGTTCCCATACGGCCGCCTGTCGGCGCGAGAGACTCCCAGTTACGGGCCACAGCAGGGACGCGCTGCGGCCGCCAACCGGGCGCCCCTATTGCCCCTACTACCCATATGGGAGATAGGGGCAATAGGGGTTCTATGGACAGTGCTGCAGGTACTCCCCCGCGAGCTCCACGGAGCGCCTACGTGGTGGCGTAGGTGACGTCAGTCGGCTGTGCCGCCGGTCGGGAGCCGGCTCGCCGCGGCAGTGATCTCCTCTGAATAGCGGGGCTCGAAGGAGGGCGAAAGACCCGCGGTGGCCCAGTAACCGTTTTCGGGGTGGGCGGAGCCGATGAGTCCGCCGGCGATGCAGGCGATGGAGTCGGAGTCGCCGTTGCTGGTGGCCGCCCAGGCGAGCGCCTCCGGCCCTGTCAGAGGAGCCGGGTGGCCGTTGTCTGTGGTGGCGAGGTCGGCGACCAGCAGGGCCAGGGCGATGGCGCTGGCCGATTCCCAGCCCTCTCCGATCCCGGCACACGGGTCGCCGAATTCGGCCGGCGACAGCGGGCGGAGCTGTTCGAGGCGGCCCGCGGCGGCGGTGAGGATGTCCGCGGTCCCGTCATTCAGCCCGTCTACCAGGTACGACGACACGTCCCCGGTGATCGGGGCGAGGACCTCCCGCAGATACCGGTCCTCGGTCCAGGTGCTGGTGCCGTGGTAGATCTGCGCGGCGGCGGTGAGGGCGTGCTCGAGGAATCGGCCGCGGCGCTGCGGTGCGTGGCGGGTGGCGTCGGCGAGCAGCAACGCCGGCACCACGGCGCGGGGATGTTTGTGGGTGATCACCGCCTGCAGGGCGGTCAACCCCAACCAATACGGCTGCGGAGCGAAGGCGGTGGGCACCAGGCGCATCACTGCCCCGCAGCCGGCGGATTCGACGGCGCCGTCGGTGTCGTACCAGCGGGCCCCGGCGCGGAGGTTGTGCAGCGAGCGCATGCAGGTGCGGCCCGGTGCGCGGGTGTTGTCGGGGTCGACCTGCCAGAGCAGGAACTGCCGGACGATAGCGTCGGTGACCGTCTCGATGTCGTCGAAGTCGGTAACTTCGGCCAGGGCGTGGTGCACGGCCAGGGTCATCTGGGTGTCGTCCGAGATGACCCACGGTCCGGTGGGTGGGGTGACCGGATACGCGGGCATCTGTGCGTAGCTGGTGAATTCGACCTGGTATCCCCAGGCGTCGCCGGCGGCCAGTCCGGTCATCGCGTTGGCGTACCGGATCTGGGTGTCGGCCGGCGCGGTGTGGTTGCCGGTCGTCGGTGCGGTCATGGGGTCTCTCCTCGCGAGAGGGCGTAGGCGGCGGTGCGGACGGTCTCGATGTCCATCAGGTCCAGGTCGGCGACACGTCCGAGGTAGTCGGCGATCGCGTCCGGGGTCATCCCCTGATCGAGTTGCCGGCGGATCTCGTCGAGCTGCTCGTCGCTGAGTGCGGCCATCGCGGTAGTCCTTCCGTTGTCGCCCCTCCCGGGAGGGGACGTGTCATTTTAGCTGGTAGATAATGTTTTACGCGGCCTTGGTCGCGCCGCCGCCGGTGCCGGAATCGGATTCGGCGACGAGGTCTTCGGCGACCATGTAGACCGTCGGCCGGCCACCGATGCCCTGGTGGTCGACCTTCACGCACCGCAGATCGGTGCCCATCGGGAGGACGACCTCGTCCTCGGAGGAGAAGTTCGAGATGGACTTGAGTGGCAGTCCGTCTCGGGTGCGGACGACCATCATGTACGGCGGGTGGCCGGCGAAGGCGTTCGCGGTGCCGTGGTTGGTGGAGAAGCTGGTCACCTTGCCGATCTGCATGCGGGACCCGACCGTGAAGGCAGCGTCGATGTACTCCTCGGTGCTGCCCTTGAATCCGCTCGGCACTCGGGTGCCGCGCACCAGGGTCATCGGCGCCGTGTTCGGGTTGTGTTCCCGGAACTTGCCGAACGCCGAGTCCAGCTGCGACACCACGGTCTTGACGTGCCCGGACGGACTCGGGTCGCGGCCGGTGATCGCCGCATTGATCGCGTGGTAGCCGCCGCCGGTGTAGGTGGTCAGCGCGGTCCGCTCCTGATAGCTGAGCATCTTCTGCACGAACTGCGCATTCGAGGTGGTCAACGACCCGATGCTCGACGTCTGCACCTGCCCGCCGGGGCCCACCTGGAACCCCCAGGCCTTCAGGTCGCCGGCCTTCTGTCCGATGACGCTGTAGTCGCCGGCGGTTTCCTTGCCGTAGGCGCGGATTCCGCTGCGCCAGAGGCTGGCGTGGGTGTCGGCGCCGAGGCTGTGCGGTGGGATGTCGTGGTCGAAGTGCGGGATCACCCCGCCCCCGACCGTCGGTGTTCCCAGGGCACGTCGGTGCGCCTTCAGGTACGCGGCGTCGGCCTCGGCCGTGCTCGCACCGGCCGCGAGGGCTGTCGCCCGCGCCTGCTGCCCTGCCGCGTCCGCCGCCTGCTCCCGCAGCCGGCTCTTGTGCCGTTTGATGCCGTCGTGGATGTCGGCGCGGGCCGGTCCGCCGCCGAGTGCGTGGGTCAGGGTGTCCCTCGCCTCGGCCATCTCTTCGTCGATCAACGCCTGTTGCGCGGCCGGCGTGGATAGGGCTCCGGCGACCGCCTTCCGGGCCACGTGCAGCCCGACTTCGCCCTTCATCGCGTGGGCTTGTTTCTGCATCTCGGTCGCACCGGTCGGCAGCGGATCGGGCGCGGTCAGGACCGGAATTCGATTGGCCTTGGCCAGCGCGTCGTTCTTACTACTCGCCTGCCCCACCGGGTGGTACGCGTCGCCGCTGCGCTGCAGGATGATGAAGTCCGAGTAGCCGCGCCGGTAGATGGCGGTCCCGCCGTCGAGGAGGCGTCCCTCGACCTCGGTGACACCGGATCCGGTTTCCATCGGAATGGTGCCGGCGTTGTAGACGCCGGTATCCCGAGGAATCGAGGAGAGGCCGGGCTGTCCGCCCTCGGTGAGAGCCTGCTCCGCGGCCGGCGCGGCGCGGCGGTTCAGCGCTCGGGTGATCGTGTCGACCTCGTCGTCGGAGAGGGAGGCGAAGTAGGCGTCGCGTTCGGCAGCGGTGGACATGTCCTCGTGCAGGCCGAACTTGGCGGCGGCGAGGTCGTCGCGGGCTTCGCCCTGACGGCGCTGGGCATCGAGATATGCCTGTTTGGCGTCGTCGACGTCCTGCTGTTTCGCGGCGACCTCGGACTCTGCTCCGGTCCCTTCCGCGGCGGCCTTCTTCGCCTTCCGCAGCCGGGCCCGCATCCGGTTGACGGCCTTTCGGGCGTCGTCGGTCTCCGCGTCGGCTGCGGCCAGGTGCTGCTCGGCCTCCTCCAGCGCGACCTGTGCCGGGGTGAGCGTCGGGCTGGCGAGTTTCGCACGCTCGGCTTCGGCGTGCGCGATCAGCAGTTTCGCTGACGGCGGGTTGGCGTGGACGCTCGGCATCGGGGTCTCCCCCAGCACTGCCGGGTCGATTCCCAACGCCGACATCAGCTCCGGCAGGACGCTCGGGGGCGCCGCCTGCACTGCGGCCGCCGTCAGGGTCATGCCCTGCTATTTCAGGTGGTCGACGACCTTCTTCCTAGCTTCACGGCCCAATCGCCTGTTCGCGTTGGCTTTCGCAGCGGCCTTGTAGCTTCCGCACCCCGGGCAACGTCGACCACTTCCGTGGGCTTTCGAGCGGCACATGTGGGCATCGTACTGGCCCGGCGGCATGTCCCCACATCCGAGTCGGTCTCGGATACCGAAGCGGGCTAGTCGATTACGACGCTGCGCCGCTCGGTGGACAGGGGTGATGAGGACGCCGTCGTGGGACATTCCATTCTCCCCCGGTCCGTTCCGCTCGACCCTGTCATGCCTTGAAGATCATCCGAGCTTCCGATCTCCACTACCTTACAACGTCGAGCTTGTATGTTACAAGCGGAAATCGTTCGCAGGAAGTGTCGTTCAAACAGGTAGGACGCCGACTATCACCTGTTGCCGCGGATTTCTTTTCAGTCACGCTAGTGACCGGTGAGCATCGCCCGTGTGTGCGTCGTTCTCCAGGGCTGCCTGTTCGGTTGAGTCCACGAAGTTCGTGGAGTGACGCTGTCAGGCGGTGACCGGTGCTGTTCGTTCTGAGATCTCAGAGAGCACGCATTCGGCTCGGCCCCGGGCAGTCTCGAAGCGGCGGGTACGCCAGGCGCGGATCGGCCCGAAGGAATGAAGCACCCACCGAAAGAACTGCGCGACGAAGGGGAACGCCGCACCGAACAGGGCGAGCCCCGCAAGTTCATGGAGGATCGGCACCCCGAGTTGATCTCCCAAGGCGCGGAGAACCCACGCGAACAGCAGAAAGAGAACCAAGTGGATCCCCAGCACACCACCGAGGAAGAACTCCTCACTCCCCTTCTGCCGCACCACACGATAAAGAACCTGCCTCTCGGCGCGCGTCAGCCGCAGACCGCGGTTTCTCAACGCATGTACGCACTGTTCGTCGAGGGAGAGCGCACGGTGGACTACATCGGCGTGGAGGCTCATCTGCGGTTCCTTCGTATCGTTGTTGATATTCCGGCTGATCATCAGGGGCACTTGCGGCCCCCGCTTCGATGTCGACTGGTTCACTTTTCCTCGGATGCGATCACGTTCGAGGTGGTGTCGTCAGCGAATACCGCGCGTCGTTCTCCCCAGTCCTGCGCAGCCGTTTCCCTTGCCGCAGTCTCGGTCGTATCCGGCGACCGTGGAGATGGGCCGACAACGGTCATCCCGGCGATCAACTCGTCAACGCCGGGTACCTCGGCCCCCGCTCGAGCGGCGCCTGCCGCCGGGGCCTGTTCTGCCGGCGACTGTTGTGCCGCGGTGACCACAGTCCGTGGTAGACCGCGCGGGCGGTCGATTCCGGCTTGGTGGCCGGCGCCCCCGAGGAACCCGACCGCGACGTACGCCAGGGCGATCGACGATCGAAACTTGTTGCTGCCAAATCTCATTCTCGTCGACCTTCCGCTGTTCGGACTGCTTGGTGTCGCAGCAGTTGCCGATCGATCTGACCACTGGTCAGCGCATCTGGGCGGTGACCGACATGGAACAGTCCCCCGGTGTGCGGGCAAACGAACACGGCGAGGCCCTTCTCCCCGGGATGTCTTCTGCGCACGGCCCTGGCGTCCGCGCGGCTGTGATAACCGCGGTGATGACACAGGCTGCAGAAGGTCCAGCGAGCGGCCGGATTGTGGGCGCGGGAGGTCATACCGACCGTCCGATCTGCAGCGTCAGCCAATCCGACAGCCAGGTGATCGCGTCGCGGCCTGCGTTATCGACGACCAGAGCGCTGTAGTTGGTGTGGGCGCCGGAGGTGAAAAAGCTCGCGGCCTCGAGCCCTTCTCCGACCAGAGCGGCCAGATCCTCGGCACCGCGGGACTGGGCCATGGTCGTCAACGAGCCGGTCAGCGCCGGCAGATCGAAATTCTGCGCCTGGGCGGCGATGGTGGTGGCCGCCTTCGAGGTTGTGCCGAGCAGCTCCGGAGGGGTCTTGGATGCCTTGCCCGAGAGCATGGCCACCGCGACCGAGGCCAGGTCGAGGCCAACGGGCAGCAGTCCGGTCATCGCCGCACCCGCTCCGAGCGGGTCGGGTAGCTGCCCGGGTGGTGGCAGCAGTTTCTCCACCGCGGTCCAGGCAATTTCCTGGATCTGTCCGATCAGGGTGGCGAGCCGGATGACGTCGACATTTGCGAGGATCGACGCCACGAGCGCAGCAATCTGCGTGTACCCGGTGGGGTCCGGGATGACCGAGAGCACCTGCGACACCCAGCGAAGATCGACGGCCGCGGCCATCTTCACCAACGGTGCGAACTGGTTGTTCAGCTCGCCGGCCACCTGGTGTGCTCCGCGGGCGTCGAGCGCGGCGACCTTCTGCGGCAGCATCGTGAGGTTGCGGAGAATGCCAGGCACGTCGAGAGCTGTCACCCCGGTGGCGACGTTGAGGACCTGGCCCACCACCGTGGCCGGTTTCAGCACCGACAGCACATTCGAGGCCGTCGACAGCGCATCGGCCGGGGTGGATGTCAGCGGGGCGAGCTGACCGTCGAGGGTGGTGGCCGCGGCCGAGAGCTGCGCCGCGTCCCCCGACGTCCCGGCCACAGATGAGCCCGAATCGGCCAGCCTGCCCGCGGTGTCGGCAAGCGTCGTCACGGCGGTCAGCGCGGCCGACAGATCGGATTCCCCGGCGTGGGACAGCACCTCGGAGGCACTGTGTTCGGGGCTACCCACCGGGGCTCCGGCGAGCTGTCCGGCGGCGGCGTGCGCGGTCCCGGAGTCGATCAGATCCGCCATCGGGGCGAGTGTCTGTGCGATGGACGACGCCGTTGCGGCAACAGCGCCGACGTTGATGTTCGGCTCGGCGAGCTGCTGTCCGAGCGCGGCAACACCCCGGCCCAGCGCGGGCAGGTCAGCTCCGGAGAAATCCGAGGTCAGCGCGGTCGCCAGTTCGGCACTTCCGCCGACGTTGCTGGTGTCGCCCGTGCCGGTGGTTTTGCTCAGAATCGATCCGAGCGAGCCGAGTAGCGGGTTGTCGCCCTTGCGGATCGAGCAGTACAGGTCGCCGGGATCGCAGATCGAGGCAACTCTGCCGGAGAGTGTGCCCATTCCCTGGGGTCGCGGATCCGCGATACCTGCGCCGGAGGTTCGAGGCCCAACGATCGCCGCACCCTTGGTGCCGGCGCCGGGGTCGGCGAGCAGGCCGACGGCCAGCACACGATCAGCGGGCACCGGCCCCTTGTCGTTGCCGATCCCCGAGGCGAGATCGCCCGCTGCATCGGCGCCCTGGGAGTAGCCGGTAATCGTGAACTTCGTGTTCCTGCACTTGCTCGACACCTCGGTGAGTACGGCCTCGGCCTTGGTGAGGGCGTCGACCTTGCTGTCGGCGTAGGTATGTCCGTTGTCGAACGCACGGGCCATGTACGGCAGGGTGTAGACCTCTGCCCGCCCGCCGTGGGCAGTGGTGATGGCGTCAGCGACCGGTGTGAGGATCCCGACAGGTTGGTGGGGGTCGGCGTTCTCCGAGGTCTCCCAGGTACCGGGGATCAGCAAATTGAACGTCGCCGCACAGCCGGTGGGGTCGGCGTGCGCGATAGCGGGGGCGGTCAATGCGACGGCACCGCCGGCGACGGTCGCGCACGCAACGAGAGCCACCACGCTGCGGGCTCTCGAACATCTTGCGGGCATGGGCACCTCATCTGTCGCCGGCGAGCTTGGACGCTCACCCCTCGATGCGGCCCCGGGATGCCACGCGCAGCGTCCGAAGAACACACACCGATGGGGTGAGGTGCATACGGTGACCGAATTCGGCAGCCAGATTCAACGGGGTATGTGGATAACCCTCATCCGCACCCCGCCCTGCCTCCCGCCCCCGCGCACGCCGTGTCTCTTCCTCGCGTCATGACCTGCGGAAACGACATGTCCCCTCCGGGTCAGATCCAGTCGATGTGGACCGAATCGATGTGGTCGAAGTGGAACCCGAACTGGTCGCTGTATCTGTCGAAGCCCTTGTTCTCCGGGTAGTCGAGGGTGGCGTGCCGCTCGAGCAGCGCAACGACTCGGGCGTGATCGTCGTTCGCGAGGGCGGCGGCCAGTTCGCGGGACTCCTCGCTACTGAACGGGGTGTCGGAGTTCGCGAAATCCAGGGTGCGGACCCGGTAGTCGTATCCCACGTCGGCGCCGTTGCGGACCATGACACCGCCCTTGACCCGGATGACTGCTCTTTTCGGGGTGCCGTCCGGCCGCAGCACCCCGGCGCGTTTCATGATGTCCTGCGCCTTTACGGTTTTGAGTTTCTTGCTGGCGTCGGCCCGCAGCTCGTTGGTGTCCCCGGAGCGGTATCGGGAGACGGCGGAGCGGGAACGCCCGATCTTCTGTGCGACGGCATCAATGCCGCCGAGGCGTTCGATCGCCGCACGGCGTTGCGCGCGTTCGAGGATGTCCGGGTGCGGGATGCGGCCCTGCTGCGCCCACCGCCGCAACGTCCGGTCGGACGGTGGGGTGCGGCCGGCGTCGATCGCGGCCTGCCGCAGACCGTCGTTGCCGAGCTCGGTGCGCAGCTGTTTGATCGAGACTTTGCTGGTCAGTGCGGCCAGTCCGCCGCTCTTGACCTGCTTCGATTTTTCGACACCGCTGGTCGCGGCGTCGGCGACGTTCACTTTGAGGCCGTCGAGGCCGACCGCCTGCTGCGGCGGCTTGGTGGTGCGGGGTGTGGGAAGGTGCAGGGCCATCAGAGCACCCCCTCCCCGTCGTTCTCGTCGGCGAAGACCGCATTGATTGCCAGGTTCACCTCGTGCACGTCCTGCGCCGACGCCACGGCGGACAGGAGTGTGTCGGTGAGGACGGTGTCCTTCTCCACCGCCATCTTCCCCAGTGCCGCGCTCGGGTCGGCGAGATCCTCGCCACCGGCGAGGAGGTACACCCAGGAGTCGGTGACGGTGCGGACCGGCCAACGACCTGCCTCGCGGGCGATCCGCATCGCCACGCGGCGGCCCCACCGGTCAACTCCCGCCCGGACGGCGTATACGTCCCCGCCGCGGTGACGATCACCGCATGACCGTCGGCCTCGTCACCGACCGGCAACGCCTCCCATAGCGGCGGCGACGCTGCGGGCGCTTCGTCTGCAACACCGACCTCCGTTGCATCCTCGTCCGACGTTGCTTGAGCGCAGACGTCCTGGTGCGCAACGTCGACTTCTGTTGCGTCCGCAACGGGCGAGTATTGCACCGTAACGTCGGATTCGATGGCCCTCGTTGCCGCACCGGCGTCCACCGGGGTATCGCCCTCGGCCGCCTCGTCGGCGGTGAGGTCGAAGAGCACGAACTGATCGTCGCCGCCCTCCCCCCGGTGGGGCATCAGCGCGCCCCCACCAGCGCGTACTGCTGATCAGGTGTTGCCGCATTGCGAATGTCCGTTGCATCGTCGACCTCGGGCAGCGGCGGTGTCCGGAATCCAGCATCCACTGCGCGGTGCGCGACCTTGTCGAAACGGCGCATTGCGGTGGAGGACGCCTTGGCCCGCGTTATCGTCGCAATTTCGGCGTAGCTGAGGTTCTCGGTGATCCGGAGACGGGCGGTTTCCTTGACGACGGGTTCGAAGTCATCGCAGGAGTCGATGAAGGCGAGGAGGTTCTCGATGGTCTGCTCCTCGTCCGGCAACACGTAGAGCTCTTGGGAGTCCTCGCTCGGCGCATTGCGGACTACCCCCTGCTGCCCCAGGTCTGCAATGTCCGCAACGCTGTCCGCGTCCGCAACGTCGGCAACGGCCGACTCCGTGGGGAGAGCAACGGGGCTCAGGTCCTCAACCTGGGCCGAATCTGCGGTCTCGCCTACGGGGGTCGAGGCCGCAGCGGCGACGGGAACATCGATCGGGACAACACCAACCGGGATGTCACCGGGCACCGGCGCAACGTCTGTCGCATTGCGCTGGTAGTGCTGCGAGGTCTGCCGGATCCGCTCGTCGCGGTGTTCGGATTCCACAGCGCTTTCCCGCTGTTCCTGGTCGCGAGATTCTTGGACGCGCGCGGTGGAGGCTTGGGCGATCCCGATCGCCCTGATGAGGATCCCGCAGCCGTGGGTAAAGGCGAGGACCAGGAGCGGCGCAATGACCGCAATGAGCGCAGCTCCTATCGGGGAGAGCGGTGTGTACCCCAGATCGGCGCCGGCTGCCACCTTCTGTCCGGCTCGGGTTGCCCATTGATCTGCGTGGTACGCGTTCCCGACGACGCTGATGAAAACGACGATGACAGCGAGCGCCTTGAAGAATCGCTTACCCGGCACGCCGTCGATCTTGCTCAGCGTAACGACCGCGATCGTTGCGCCCATGATTGCGCCGTCGACGATCAGCGGGAAGATCCACGTGAGTGAGTGCGGAATCCCGGCTTGCTGTGCGAGGTCACGCAGGACCGCGAAGGACAGCACAAAGGCACCTACGGTGATTCCGATCGAAATGAGGATTCCAAGGACCAACGAAACAATCAGGCTGGCGAGCTGGATTTGTCCTCGTCGAGGCTTAAGTCGGAGCTTAAAGTTGGCCATGATCGGGTTTTCCTTCCACGGGGTCCCGGTCGATGAGGCTCCGCCGGCTAGGCCCCGGCGGGGTCTCTCTGTTTGTCGGTCGTCAGCGAATCGTGCCTGGCGAGAGCTGTGCACTTCCCACCGGACGCGTTGCGGTTGCAATGCCGTTGCGGTTGATCGTCCGGAGCGCAACGACGGCAATCGTTGCGCTCAGCATTGCGCTGTCGACGATCGGTGGGAAGATCCACGCGAGTGAGTGCGGAATCCCGTCTTGCAATGCGAATTCACGCAACACCGCGAAAGACAGCATGAACGCAACTACGGCGATTGCCACCGCAATGCCGACTGCGAAGATGCTGCGGCGCTGGACTCGTAATGCTCGGAGATTAAGGTCGGTCATGATCGGGTTTTCCTTCCACGGGGTCCCGGTCAATGAGGCCCCGCCGGCTAGGCCCCGGCGGGGTCTCTTTTCGTTGCGGCCGTTGCACGGCCATACCTTTGCAATGCTGTTTGTGCTGGCAGGTTTCATATCCGGCTTCGGCGCAACGTTGCGCATATAACCCATATGGCGACTGCTTGCCCATATGGGCTATATGGCGATTTCGTTGGCAGGCGCGGGGAAAGGTTCGCCGTTGTTGTACTGGGTTTCGAGTTTGGTGCACAGCTGGTCGATCGCGGTGCGGATGAACATCTGCTGGCTCTTGATCCCGGTCCGGGGGCGGGTGTGTTCGAGCGCTGCGACCATGCGGTCCTTCAGTTCTTCATCCAGAGACAGCAGGATGTCGGTGGTCTGAGCCTTGCGCTTCTTCTCTGCGGCCGGTTTCGTCGACTCCGGTGCAGCCTTGCGTTGCCGCGGCGTTGCAGACGATGCTGCAGAGCGAGTAACTGTTGCGGGCGCGTCAGACGACGTTGCGGGCGCGTCAGACGACGTTGCGGGCGACTCCGATGCAACGGCCTCTGGCATTGCGGTTGTCGTTGCCGCTGCCTGAGCGAACGTGTTGCGCGCACTGCGAGGCACGGGTCGGGCGGGCTGGGGAATTTTGCTCATCAGAGTGCCACCTTCTCCAGGATCTCGATGAAGTTGTTGTGAAGGTTGCGGGACCAGACCGGATTGGAGGGGTGTTCATCGAACCCCATACCGACGTTGGTCAGCTTGGAGATGTCTGCTTTCTGAATGATCGGGTCGCCAAGCAAAGCGATACCGTCTGCAGCCGCGTACTCCTTGAGGTAGGAGACAACGTCCGCGTGGTCGTTGCGACGGCCGTCAAGCTTGTTGATGACAATCCCCGCGATGGGAAGGACCTTGTCCATGTACTCAGCCAGGTCTTCCAGTGCGTTCTGGATCGAATTGAGGCCGTCCACTGCGTCCGGCTCCGGGTTAACGACGATCAGAAGATTGTCGGCGGCGTACAGGGCGCTTCGGGACACTAGGTCAATCGCAGGGCGGCAGTCGATCAGGACGTGCTCGTAGTCGCCAGCGACCGGCTTGAGCGCGCGAGCGAAGGACATCTCTCCCCCGGGCTTGGTTCCCAGCTGGTCCGAAACCGCCTGAAGTTCAGCGAAGCCCGACGGCACTACGTGTATTTCTTCACGCCGTGCGGCGAAGATCGCGTCATGAATCGGCAAATCCGTCGATCGGTCGAGTACATCTGCGAGCGAATTCGGCGCTGGCTCAGATGTCGTGTACCCGGTGAGGTGCTTAGTGGAGTTGCCTTGCATATCCGCGTCGACCAGCAGGACCGGCCTGCGGATTGCGGCAGCGGCATGCGAGAGCCCATTGGCGACCACCGTCTTTCCGACGCCGCCCTTGAGGTTCGCGATCGCCGTGATCGTCATATTCCTCCCTTTCCTATTCCCATATGGGCACTTATATAAGCTTATATTACCTTACAATTCCTACGCATACATCTGATCTACTTCCCTTAGCTAGCTAGATCGTATGTAGCCCAAGGACACATAGCCTGCAATGACATGCAGTTATCTAAGGAAACTTCAGAACATCTCTGCTATCGGAATCACCACTAACAACAGCTGGTCTGGGCTGCACTCTGCTGAGCTGCGCTCTAATGCGCCCTACTGGGCTGTGCTCTGCTGAGCTGCGCTCTAATGCGCCCTACTGGGCTGTGCCCTACTGGGCTGTGCTCTGCTGAGCTGCGCTCTAATGCGCCCTACTGGGCTGTGCCCTACTGGGCTGTGCTCTGCTGAGCTGTGCTCTGCTGAGCTGCGCTCTAATGCGCCCTACTGGGCTGTGCTCCGGTGGGCTCTGCTGGGCTCATCGGAGATCCGCTGACGTTCCAGAACATCAGTCAGAAACCAATGCGGAAGCTCACGGCATATGAAGCAATAGGGTGGAAGAATCCTCTCGCGACTTCGCACATCACCAGAAACCAAGACCGCGCCCACGGGTGGTGGCTTTCGAGCGTGACTTACCCGTCAAACGAGGATGGCGGGGGATGGCCCCCGGAGATGGGACCGTGAGCAATGAAGAGACTCGGAGCCAGACCCCACGAGAAGCAACGGCCGCAGAGAGGACCTCACTGCCGCCTGCGGAGCCCAAGCAGGATCTTGGCGTTGACCTCCGGCCCAATTCCGGGCCGCTTGAGGTGAACCAGCACACTGCTGCAGTCGTCGCTGGCCCGCCAGTGGAGGTAGAGGATTCGGAACCCTGCGCCCCCTGAGATGTCAATCGCTCACATTGACATGGGAAAACGGCACGTCCCCACTAAACGACCAGCGATGCATCGTCCGCGGAAATCGAGCAACACCAACGGAACCCGCCGGCTCGGTGATTTGAGGAAGCGACTTGGGTGTTGCGGTGTTCGAGTTCGCCCGCACGGGCATCCAGCTCCCGGCGGCGTGGAGTTCCCGGGAGGGCTCTTCCCCCGGCCAATCCCCAACGGTGAAATGCTGCGGACAGCGTTCGGCCAGCTCCAGCCGCGTACAGCGTGTCTCGATCAAGCGCTCGTGCGATTTCCGTCCAGCGCGTGGTGTCAATTCAATTTCTGCCACCTCCAGTGAAACTTGGTCGGCAACGGATCTCAGCGTCGGACGGAGACATTCTTGCGGGAGGGCCCATGGACGGTGACACCGCGTTGGGTGGTTGCTCTGGCGTTTTCGCTGAGAACGAGGTGCGTGTTGCCGCCGGCGTGGACCACCGCATCACCTTCGGCGTAGACAACGGCGTTGTCATAGGCGTTGACGAAGGTGCTGTCCGTCGCATTGACCTGGGCGTTGTCGCAGGCGTTGATGGTGGCGTGGTTGCGTGCGATCACGCCACAATGATCGAACGCGTCGACGATGGTGTTGGTGTAGGCGTAGAGGCGCACATGCCCTGTGATTTGTAGTCGGGCAGCGTCGGTGGCCACGATCTGCGCGGTCTCCGGGAGCGGGGTATCGAGGTGAATGCGCACCAGAGACGTACCGATGATGCGGATGGTCCACTCGTCCGTCCTGGCTTTGGCGAACGTGCGGTCGTCGAGGTCTATCTCACTTCCAGCAGTGTCGACGACGACAGAGGTAGTCCCGGTACGTAGCCGTTCGCGGACAGAGTCGGAGTTTTTGCTGACCTGCGCTGTTCGTTGCTGGCGAGTGGGGGAGCGGCGCGGTCTGGCTTTCGCCTTCGTCTGGCTCGTCGACACGTGAGATTCCGTCCTCGGGGTAGGGGCGGGGGTGAACGCGGCGGTTTGCGGCATCCTATGCCCAAATCCTTCGTGGCTGCGGGAACCCATGGAGTAACGCCCTTCGTTTCGTGCTGCTTCCAGAAGTCACGGTCGAGGCTATGTCGGCCAGGCTGCGTTCGAGTCCGGCCTTCATCACAGCCCGGTTGGTGTCAGTGCACCGAACAAACGGCGGCTTGGTGTAGGCGGTGATCATTCGTGGACCCCTTGGTGTGAGGCGTGCGTGGCGGCGAGTGTGCGCCAATTCGCGCGCATCGCCGCGCGGTGTTCGGAACTTGCTGCCCGGGATCGGGCCGTCGCGGCCTCATTAGCGCGTGCTGCCTGCTCAACGCGTCTCTGGACGTCGATTCTGGCTCGTTGCTGGCTCGGTGAGGGGCCGGTGAAATCGATGCGCGAGAGTCGCATGTGGGCGTACCGGACTGGGTTTTGGACCGTGTAGCCGCCGGTGTTCCAGCTCTTCGCGTCGGGCCAGGTCCAACCACGGTCTTGAGTGTCGCGTGTGAGGGCGTCGGCGATGTCGCGGCCGGTCCAGCGGGTGGTGTCGATGCCGGTGCTTACGAGTACATCTACGAGCTGGCCGATATGCTTATCCGGAGTTAGTGCAGGGGCGAGATGGGCGAGTTCTGCGGCCGCGCGTTGGGTGTGCAGAGGCTGGTTGGTATTGGCGGTAATTGCTCCTGCGTGCGTTCGCGCGCGCTTGGTGAGTTCTCTCTTACGAGAGAACTTCTCAAGAACAGAAGAGCCAGAAGATAGGGTGTCACGCCCGGTGACCTGTGGATTGCTCGCCTGGGCTTTGGCTGCTGCTGCCTGCTGCCGTTGACGGCGTTGCCGATACGTCTGCGCGCGGTGCGCAGACCGCGAGGGGGTGCGCCCGGGAATCTCTGCTTGGGGAGTGGCCTCGACGACCCATCTCGGGCTCGACAAGGCCCACACACTCGCGGCCCGATGCTGGTGGCCACCGTGATGCAGCTCAGCTGCCATGAACTCGTGTCCCCGGAGGTGGCGACCGCGAACGATCTCGTGGCCCATTCCCAGATCACGCAGGACTCGGCGGGCGCGGTGGACCACCGACTCGGACACCCCTGCCACACGTTCGATTTTCTCCACCGCAGCGGTCATATCCCGACCCGTCTCGGTGTCAGCGAATCGGGCGTGGGCGGTCCCGACCGCGACCAGACTTTCAACGCCGATGCGGTGCCGTTTGACCGCGGTCCTGCCGGTCTCGGTATGGGTCACCACATATCGAAGCTGCCGCAGCCACTCGCCCGGACTGGACCAGACCGGGATACCCAGGTAGGCGCCATCGGGGATGGGCAGCATCCATGAGCTGCCACGTTGACCGCTGGTGTGGTTGAGCTGTTCAAGTTCCCCGACCCACCGTTTCGCGTCGACGACGAGGGCCGCCAACTCCGAATCGGGGGCGGTATCGGGTGTGTACGCGGAAGTGTCCGACGACACGCCGAGCGTGGAATATTGGGTTCTTGATGCTGTTTCAGGCAATGCGTTATCCTGAGACGTATTCACGGTGTGTGAATGTCCCTTCGGGGATGTGCAGTACGAGTTTCAGAAGCGCTAACTTCTGACTCTCACCCTCAGAGAAAATGTGACGGCCCGGCCAGGCCATCACCCTCTGGTAGGAGGACCGACCAAGTCCTCCTCGACGAATACCGCGGTAGCGGTTCCTGATCCGAAACCACCCCCACCAGGGGGTTTTCTTGTTTCTGAGGGTCTGCTCTTTTGAGTTCTATTGATCGAGGACGTTCGTTGGTTACTCAGTCACATGCAGCACTTCTTTCTCTTTGGACACAGGTCGGTAACCATCTCACCACGGGCCCCCCTCCAGACTGCGGAGGCTCGCGCGTGCTGAATGGGGGAGCGGACGCGGCATCGGCACCGCCTCTATGTGCTGCTGATGCGGCGTCGTTGCGAGCATGAGTTGGGCCACAGAGGCGACCTTCCGGATCTGCTCGATGGTGGCTGTCTCTGGATCTGTGGCGACCAGGTCGACGACGTCGACGAGCGAATCCCACGTACCCACGCTGAACATCGGCCGATCGGTGGAGAGCAGCAGGGGGCCGTGGTTGGTGAGGAGTTGATCTGCGTTGAGCACGGTCGGCGTAGCAGCCTTTTCGACGATCTTGCGAGCGCAGATCGTTTCTCGCATCGGGATGAGTTCCCATTCGTGTCCGTGGCGGTCGGTGGCGGTGAGGTTGGTCATGCGGCTGCCCCTCTTGCTGAGCTGTGAAAACGGGTGTTCCACGCTTCGATTGCCGCGGAGATCTGACTCTCGGCGACTGCTGCGGGTTGAGTCGAGAAATGAGCCCAGAAGGCGCTGGTGACCGTTTCTGCGCCACTGAAGTTGCCGCCGGCCAAGTAATCGCGGGCATCGATCGCGGAGTTGGCTACCGCTGCCCACGCGAAATCAGACGGCGCGCGATCGAGCTTGATCGCCGCGAGCTGCTCGAATACATCCCAGCGTGCTGAGATCGAGTCCACCGAGGCGATCGGTGTGGCGCGGCAGAGGGAGGCGACAGTCTGTGCCTCAGCCTGCGAGAATCCGGGGACCGTGACGAGGCCCCAGTGCGGATGAGCGTAGAGGTCGGCGAACCATCCCCACCGAACAGCGGAGGGCCCCTCGGTGGCTGGGGTCTCGACTTGGCCGTTGGCCATGAAGTAGACCTGGTCGACGAGTGAGGTCATGCCGCCACCTCAAGGAGTTTGACGGCCGGCACCACGGTTGCCGGCCGTGTGCGGGTGCTGCGGCCACGGCTGATGGCGTACCGGTCGAGGCTTGCCCGGTCGATGACTTGTCCAGTGGTGGTGAACAGCAAAGAAGCGACGATCTGTTCGCGTGGTCGCTCCCCGCGATCGAGGAGAGCGTTCAGCTGTTCCTGGCAACGAGCCAGCAGTGGGCACTGTGCGCACGTGTCCATAGCCTTACGCCAGGAAGCGATGTCGATGCCATCGACTGCCCAGCCGGTTCCTTTGCTGGCGCACAGGCCGCGGTCGGGGGAGACGGCGGGAGTGAGTTGCATCAGGCCGCGGGCTTCGAGGGCGTCGCGGATGCGGCGATACGCCGGGCAGGAACGCACGGTCTTCGAGTAGGCGAAGCCGCACCGCCGGCACCGATGGTCACCGCTGTGCTGGTCGGCGAGCCGTAGTAGTTCCTGGTCGGAGTGGTCAGTGAGGGCACGCACGTGTGGCGGTCGCATACCTCGGTCGGCGAGTACGCGTAGCGCTTTGGCGGCTAGGTCGCACAGCGGCTGGCTCTGGGGGCCGATATATCCGCACCCGGAGCATTTCCCGTTCACGCGCTTGTGTGCAGCGAGTACGAGTCGCGGATCGGTTTCAATCTCAGGAGGCACTGGGCGCGTAGTTGACGCGCCAACTAACGTATTCATGGCAGAGGGTCCATTTCTGCATTCGAAGCGAGGGCGGCTAACCCTCGACTTCTCGGCTTTTCCGGCTGCGGCTAACAGTCGGTTTGGCTACGGGGTCCCCTGGTCGGTGCTAACGACCAGGGGATTTCTCATTGTTCTGGCGACTCATCCTCCCCGATGTGAGCGATGTAATGTACCGACAAAACATACCGTTATTGAAGGACGGTGTGTCGAGCTTATATCTGGAGGCGCATGGTGTCTAGCAATGAAGGCCACCCTGTCGCACGAAGAGCCCGGCTCGTGTCTCGAAAAGTAATCCGCGGCTTTGTCCCGAAGCGCCTCACGGCGGCGCGGGAGAAAGCCGGCATGTCGCGCGGAGATCTCGCGCGCGTTTCCGATGTCACCGAGACCGCGATCGGCCGTTGGGAGACGGGGGCCCGATCGCCGCAGATCGACCACCTGGCGAAGGTGGTGCGTGCGCTCGGCCTCCAGATGTCGGACCTCGTCATCGTTCCGTCCGAGGGTAGGTACCCCGGTGACTGGCGCGTTCTTCTCGGTCTCACCCAGCCGGAACTCGGCAAGAAGGCTGGCATCAGCACAACGATGGTCGGGGCGATCGAGCGCGGCGAGGCTCGCCTCACCGAGGACGTTGCCGCAAAGCTGTCCGCTGCTCTCGGAATCCCGGGCGGCGAGCTGCGTGAGTCGTACGAACGCGCGCGGAGCCGCCCACCGGGCACGCCCGCCTGAAAGATGAAGCGGCGACGGCTCCGGTCCGTCCTTCTGCGACGAACCGGATAGTGGAATTGGGCGCGCAGCGACAGCGGATGACGAGTTACCGCCGAGAAGTGAAGTGAGAGTGGGCATTACCGGTTCCCCGATTCTGGGTAGCTGAAAGCGGACCCAACGCGCTTGCCGCGCAGGCCATCTGCTTCCAACCAGGAATCGCTCACCGGTCGGTGCTTGCGGTCCGAGAGTGCCCTGCACCATCGGTCGCAGCGGAAACATACCAACCGGTGTAACGCATGTGCAAGACGAAACGATGGAAGGCGGCTCCGTGTCGCACGATCCGGAGATCGGGCTAATTCGGAGCAACCGAGAACGTGTTCTCGAACCGCCTAGGGTTGGTCGGGCACCGCGAAAGGTCAACGGGTACCTCCCATATGCTGAGGCAATGGCTATCCAGGGGATGTGGCTGGCTGTCGATATCATCGGCACCCGGCATACAGGGGAAGTGTTCATCCACTCGGCGGCGGGAGAGCGGGTCGCCCGTCGGCTGAAGCGATGCGCGAGCGAACTCGGTCTCGACAGAGCCGGTGAGGCAGTCGTGCGCGCGGTAGTGGAAGCGACGCTCGACGGGCGCTCCATTCCGGCGGTGGACGGACTGAATGTCGAGACGCACCAGATCGACGCAGCCGACGGCACCCCCGTGGGACTGATCCTCTGGGTGGGAACTCGCAAGCCAGATCCGCGCCCAACCTACAACGCCTGGGTCCTGGATATGACGGCAAAGACCACACGCACCAGCGGCGACGATCCCGGCATGATCGGGGACGGCCGGCAGGCCGGCGAGGAACGCCATGTCCAACACCTCTTCACTTGGCTCAACCCTGAGGACGCCTTTTCGATGGTCGGCGGCTACTACGACGCCTTGACCGGTGACGACGGCGATCTCATCCAGAGCTATTGGAGCCTACGTCCCGGCGGGGAAGAATACGTCCACATGTGGTCGAGCTGCCGCCTACGCGTCACCGACGAGGGTGAACAGCGGCATCTCTACGGCCTCACACTCAAGATCGAACACCGTGAGCTGGAAGCCAATATCTCGTCCCTCATCCGGTTCAGCAACGCCACGCTGCTTCTCGTCGAAGCCCGAGACAAGATCCCGCTGACCACGATCGGCCGTCTCGCGCCGCTCGGGGAGAATCGGATCACGCAGGTCATGGAGCAAGTCAACCTCGACGAGTTGACCCGAACCGACGGCCAGACGCCATCTGACCAGAAGCTTGAAATCAACGGCGAGCGCTTCATAGCGTCGACCTTCGCCCTGCACTCGGCGCGTGAGAAGCACGGCGACCCGGTCGCCATCATCCTGCTGGTCGAGGAAGACGCCGTTCCGGCACCGGTCTGATATTTCCCACCACATCTTTTTGAACGATGAAATCACTACCTGGAGGTAAACCCTTGCGCGTCCTCGTCACCGGAGCCAACCGAGGAATCGGCGCCGCGATCGCCAGCCATCTCGTCAAAGAGGGGCACACCGTGTGGGGCACGCACCGTGGCTCCGCCGTACCGGACGGCGTCCACGGCGTCGAATGCGATGTGACCGACGACGACTCGGTCGACCGCGCGTTCACCCATGTCGAGACCGCAGACGGTCCCATTGAAGGCGTCGTCGCCAACGCCGGCATCACCGACGACACCCTCGTCATGCGCATGAGCAGCGAACAGTTCATCCGCGTGGTCGACACCAACCTGACCGGCGTCTTCCGGGTCACCAAGCGAGCGACTCGCAACATGCTCAAGCACCGTGCCGGCCGCTTCGTGGTCATCGGCTCGGCCAGCGGCCTTTCGGGCATGCCCGGACAGGTGAACTACACCGCAGCCAAGGCCGGGGTCGTCGGTATCACCCGCTCGCTGGCCCGCGAACTCGGCTCCCGTGGCATCACGGCCAACGTCATCGCTCCCGGCTTCACCGAGACCGACATGGCCGCGGCGGTCAGCGACAAGGTCGTCGAGACGGCACTGTCACACATTCCCCTGGGCAGGTTCGGCAAGCCTGAAGAGGTCGCTGCCACCGCGGCATTCCTGCTGAGCCCGGGAGCCGCCTACATCACCGGCACCGTCATCAATGTCGACGGCGGCATCGGCATGGGGCACTGAATTCAGCCTCCTAGCTGCATAGACGACACGTCCCTGAAGCTGGGGCACTTCCGAGGAAGTGCCCCAGCTTTCTGCGTCCGCGCGGAAATGCAATCAGCTTCGGTGAGATGACCGATCCGGGCGGAAGTCGCTGAAGATCCGGGAGTGGATCAACTCGGTCGTCGACGGACCATCCTGCCGCTGCGCGGCGATGTGGGGACGTGGTTGTCCGGTGACCGGCGGCGCAGGACGTGAGGATCCGTACGGAGTGTGGAATGCCATCGAGGTCTCCTCGGGTACTTGTAGTTGGAGAAATGAAGTGCGCAAAAACCGGTGTTGATCAGCGCAGATGGCACATCCCTGACGGGATGGATGTCGGGAACGTGTCAGCTTGCGCAGGTGATGTGGGCGTACATCGCGAATTCCTTGTACGGCGAGTCGACCACCCAGTGTGGGGGTGTCTCGTCCTCAAGCTGGACCTCGACCTCGCCAGGCCCGGGCTTGTCCCAGGTGACGCCCATCGAAAAGCGGTTGGGCTCATCCTTCTGAGGCTGAGTCGCCTCGATGATCCCTTCTGGGGTCTCGAAATCGTGTTCGGGGTAGCCGAGATCGTCGTTCTTCACCTTCACGATCTGCGAGCCGTGCGTGAGCTGGGCGTGCCAACCGTCCGGAGCCGTGAACTCGATCTTGAGGGTGTCGCCCTCATCGATGCAGCGCGCGGTGACCTGGTCAGCTGCAGACTGGGTGACGAGGCCGGTGCCCTGCTTGTTGCCGACCCCGATGGAGATCGCGTCCTCCCATTGGTCTTTGACCGACGTGTCCACAGGTGGGGCCACCGTTCCGGCGTTGCCAGTCTCGGACTCCGAGCTGGAGCAGGCTGCCAGGGATAGGGTGACAGCCGTGACGGTTGCCGCACCGGCAGCAACGAATGTGGATTTCCTCATCTCAGCCCTTCTCGATCAACGATGGGGAGTGAAATCCCCTGATGCAGACCATAAGTCAAGCCACCGACCTGGGAAGGTAGCACGTCTCAGGTGTCAGAGCCCAACGCCTGCCGTCTGTCTGGTGTTTCCGGAGGACAACCACAAGCACGCCGGGGACCGTCGGTGTCAATAGCGGATGTCGTCGATAAGCCACCGTTCGATGGTTCGGATCAAAGTGATCCACACGGTGGTGTCGGGAGTGACCTCTTCGGTCTGCTCGCCGACGATCGCGGTTTGAGAAATGGTGGCGACACGATGGACGACGGTCTCGGAATCTGGTGGGCATCCCGAGCAGCCAAGGTCGACGTCGGCAACAACTTTGGCGCCCTGGCTCGCCCACTGGTCCCACTGAATGCCGGGCCCGCGCTCGGGGCCGCCGTCGATGATCGTGCGGGCGGCGAATACCTCGGTGAACCATGGGCGGGCCCGGGCATACGCATCGGAAGGAGAGCCGTCGGTTGCCGGGTTCCAGGTAAATGCCACCGTCAAGCCTTGACGGGCGGCATCCTCGGCCGCGTGGGCGCCGGCCGATTGCTGCGGGATCGTGTCCTCGAGTGCGGCGGTGGCGCTGGTTGTCGTTGGGTGGTTGGTTGTGGTGTCCCGCTGGGCGCCCGCGTCCGGGCCGTCTCGGTCGTCGCCAGTGAAGTGCAGGTACACGAAAAGACCGGCCATCACAGTCAGGACGAGAACGACCAGGACCTTACGAACCGTCATCTCCAGTTCCTTTCTGTCCGTGAAAATGTGGCTTGACCCGCATAGATGTAGGTTCTCGTCCTTCTTGTCGTCCTGGTCGTGGCTGTCCTGGGCTGATGGTGTGGTTTCTCATGGGTTTGTCGCTCCTGGGTTCTCACTGTTCTGTCGCTTTCTTGGCGTGTTGAGTTCGCGGAGGGCAGCGCGCCGCCCGTCTGGGGTGAGTCGGTAGTAGGTGCGGCGTCGTCCTGGTCCGCATCCGGGTGGGGCGCCCGCGAGCCAGTCGGCCTCGTCTTCGTCGCGGCTGGTGAGCCATCCGGCTTGTTCGAGACTTCTCAGGAGTGGGTAGAGGGTGCCGTGTTGGATGCTGGTGCATTGATGCAGGCCGTGGCCATAGAACTCCTCGGCATCGGTTGTGGTGAGGTGGCGTAGCAGGGTGAGCGTGGTGCGGGTCATCCGCAGCCGACCGACGGGGATATCTCTGAAAGGTTTGAGGAGGCCAGGGTTTCGTGGCGGTGTCATTGCTTCGCGCACCGCGTGTGCGAGGGTCTTCGCGTCGGGCATTGCGAGGGCACTGCAGGCATGCAGGGCGGCGGTCATCAGTGGCTGAACGTGCTCGTTGTCGAGTTCGCGCAGCAGCGTCTGTCCGTGTGGGGTGGGCTTGTGCGCGGTGCCGCGACGGGATCGGTGGAACAGGGGTGCTCCGACGTGATGTTCGAGGAGTCGGAGTTGGTGGAGCAGGCTGTTCGACTTGATTCCGAGGTAGCCGGCGGCGGTGCCCAGGGAAGGGAACGCCATCGTGATCCGGAAGCGGTGCAGCCGAATCCAACCGTGCAGGGTGCCCTCGACAGATGCGCGGATGATCGGTGGGAGGTGGTCGAAGGTCATGATCATCTCGGTGCGGCTCGCGACGCCTTGCGGCCGAACCGGGATGCCGTGCTGATGCAGGGCATTGTTGACGCGCATCTGCTCGGTGCCGAGTTCGACGGCGATGTCGGCGGTCGAACGAAGCTGCGCGCAGTACTGCTCGCGCAGCCAGACCGGGTCGATGCGGAAGGGTGCACGGGCCCTGCGCAGGGAGATCCCGGCTTGTTTGGCGAATCGGGTGATGATGTGGCGGCCGATGCCGGTGTCGGCGGCGATGTCGTTCAGGCTGCGTCCGGCCTGGATGTATTCGCGATCGAAGAACTCGCGGGTGAACAGCCTGGCGGCGTGTTGTTCACGCAACCATGCGGCGGGTGCCGCATGGGGCGCCCACTGTCGTCGTGGTTGGTCGAGACGTTCCATCGCGATGCGGACGTGCTCGAGGTGGACGCCGAGAACCTCGGCGGCCTCCCTCGAGGAGCGGTGTTCGTCGACGACCAGGCGACTGACCTTGTCGGGGTCGAGGTCGCCGGTATCGATGCCCGGCAGGGCGAGCCCGTCGGCGAGGTCGGTTGGTGGCGACCAGGTCAGTGGTTCGTCGATGGCGAGGTTAACCAGTATGGATTCGGCGTGTTCGTTCAGGGCTCGGCGCAGCGGCGCTGCCATGGCGGTGGTGAACTCGACGAAGGTGCCGCGGTCATTGGGGCTGCGGAACGCCAGTGGGTGGCGGTGGTCGGCGAGGTCGGCACCGGACAGCAGTTGATGCAGGTGACGTTGGGCGTGCCGCAGCCGTCCTTGACGGTGCTTGCCGGGGTGCGCTCCGACCGAACAGGCGAGGTCACGCCACTGGTCCCAGGTGATGGTTTCGGCGGGGATCTGCTCACGTCTCCGCTGGTAGTCGATCGGTGTGCCGTGTTGGTCGAGGTGTTCGGTGATGCGGCAGAGAAGCACGAGGACATCGGTCAGCGCCGATCCGCTGGGAAGCTTGTCGAATCCTTGCAGGGTGATGCTCAGGTTGGCGGCGGTGACGCGTGGGTTCAACAACCCGGCGTGGGTGTCCATCCGCTGCGAGGGATCACCGGGGACGGTCAGCAGGACACTGAGAGCAGCTCGGAACAGGTCGGTGTGGAAGCCGCCCGCGACGGGCAGCAGACGGCCGGCCCAGTCGGGCCAGAACAGTTGCGGCAGCATCCGGATCCGCGCAGCCCCATCGGCGCGCGGTATTGCGGCCGAGGCAGTGATTGTCCGCATGCGCAGCCGGACGGCTCCGGGTAGATCGGCGTCGACGGCGCGCAGATAGCGGTTGGGAAATTGGCTCGGCATGACCACAAAGTGTCGCTTGGTGAACTCTGGTGGCGAGACCCGTTGTGGATTAGGATGGTTCGTCACCAGTGTGCGCAGCTCGTCGATCGCGCTAGCCTCGTCGTCCCCGAGAACAGTCCTGGCGCGAATCAGAAGCGCCGCGGTCAGTGCCGCATCGAGGTCGGGCGGGCTGCCGTTGCGCGGTTGCGGCGGAGTCGCGTGCCGACGCGGGTTGATCGCGCGGGCCGCAGCGATCGCGGCCGCGCGGTCCAGGCGCAGCAACCAGGCCACCACCAGATGCAGATCGGTCAGTGTCGCATGGGCCGGATCGGGGCCAGGTGCGCGGGCCGCGGCCATCAGTTGATCGATCCAGGACTGGGCATCGAGGACTTCGTCGGGGGCGGGTAGGTCCGCCGCGGCGAATAGCTCGCCGCCGCAACGCAGCCACGACCGACTAATGGGGCGGCTGCAGGTCGACGCCGGTGGTGCGGTGGCGCCGCCGACGATCTGCACTCGGGGCGTTGCTCGGCAGTCCGGTCCCGGGCAGGTGTCGTGCAGCAGCAGCCGGTGCCGACCGCAGACCATCGCCCAACTCGACCGCCACGACAGTTGCCAACGCCCGTCGGCCTCGGCCAAACAGCGCGGGCAGAACCGTGAACAATGCATCGATAGCCGTTCGATCCCGGGGACGGCGGGACCGGTCGCGGCGTCGAGACGACGGGCCGGCAGCCCGGTAGCGGCTTCGATGCGGCGCAGCTCCGTGGAATCAAGTTCATCGACCAGCTGGCGGATCGATAGACCGAGGTGATCGGTGCCCAAGGCGCGCAGCACTTCCCGCGGGGAGGTGTCGTTGCGGCGGGCCAGCGCGTCGATCCAGGAATCCAGGCTCTCGCCGGCGGTGATCGGTGTTCGCAACGGCAGAGTGGTGATCGTGGTCATCGCCTCACCTGCTTGCGCTCGACTCTCGTGCGGGTCGCGGCTTCGAGCCGGTGGCGTGCCTTTTCGGAGGCTTCGTCGATGCGGACGGTGTCGAGCAGCTCCTGTGACATCGCCTCGGCTCCGGTGCGGATCGCTTTGAAGCAGCCGCGGTTGATCAGCGTCATCAGCGACCCGATGTGCCCGCCGGTGCGGGCGAACAGGTAGTCGGCCAGGCCGGTGAGCTGTCCGGGCTGCCAGCAGGTGAGCACCAACTGTTTGTCGACCGCCTTGACCAGGGATTTCCAGTGACGGTCGTGGGCGAAGGTGCCGACTTCGAGGCGGGTCCAGCGCCGGGCGCTTTGCGCCAACGCGGCCGAGGACCCGGACAGGCCCTCCTCGAAGAACCGGCGTTCTCCGAGACCGACTCCGGCGTAGATGAACGTCACCGGCAGCTCATTGGCCAGCCATTTCAGGTGATTGCTGACGGCGAGCCCGTCTCGGCTGTTCTGGTCGATGAAGTGAATATCATCGATGATCCCGACCCGCGAATCACACGAGAGGACGCAGTCCAGGGCGTAGGTGGCCAACTGGGCGGCGCTGCCGCGATCGGCGCCGGGATGCCCGTAGAACTGGCAGATCATCTTGTTCAACGTCCGCAGCGTGGTGTTCGAGGTCAGACCGACCCGGAACACCGGAATGTGCTCATCACCGGACTCGGTGACCGGGCCGCGGCGACGCAGGGCCTGGCGGTGATAGTCGCGGCCGAACAGGTTGACGATGGTCGTCTTGCCCAGACCGGGGAACCCGTCGATGACCGCCGCGCCCCGAACACGATCGGGATCTTGACGATTCGAGGCGACGATCAACTCCAATTCGTCGCGCACCGCCTTCAGCTGCGGGGTGGCGATGGTGCCGAAGTTGGCGTGCCAGTCGTGGCGGGCGTCGTCATAGTCCTCGCGGGCGTCACTCCCCAAGGCGGACAACGCCGTAGCGGTAAGGGTGTCGGGCCGGGTGCGGGGCGCGGTGTCGACGAACCGGCGCCACCCGTCCTTGCGGGAGAGGCTGTAGGCGCTGCTCACTCGAGCACCTCCAGCGCGTCGGCGTAGAAGTCGTCGACGTCGTCGAGGATCTCGCTGTCGTCATCGTCGTCGCCAACCACCGGCGGGCCCGAGCTGGTGGTGGCGGCGCTCAGCGCCGGAACAGGGTCGGCGGCCAGTTCGAGCTCGGCTGCCGCGGCCAGGCCGCTGCGCTCGGCCGCCAGCCGGGCGGCCATGCGCCGTTCGCGCCGGTCGAGAACCTCACCCGCATCCCACCGGCTCAGCAATGTGGCCAGCGTCTCGGCGGGGTCGGTGAAACGGTCGGTGCGGCGGGCGAGGATGCGGGCGTAGCGGGCGGCCTCGTCGGAGAAGGGAGTGCCCAGCATCGGCGCGTGTTCCCAGTCGAGCTGATGCCACTGCCCATCGCCCGGGTCTTGAAAGTAGATGTGGCGGACATCGTCGTCGTTGACGCGAAACGGCCATTTCCCGGCGTCGAGGCCGCCGTAGGGGCTGGTCGCGTTGCGGTAGCCGTCCAGTGCAGGACCGTTGTAGCGGCGGCCGTCGATCTCGACGCCGTAATGCTGGATGGTGCGTTTGACCACCCGCAGGAACTCCAAGGCGAGCTCCGGGGCGGCCGGGATCCGCAACACTCCCGCCTTGGCGATGCCCAGGGCGAACATGTCATTCGGCGACATCGCCAGATTCGGCCACTCGGCGACCGCGATCCCGTCATGGTCACTCGGGTGGTAGACCGTCACGATCCAGTCGCGGATCACATCCTCGAGCTCGTGCAGGAACAAAAACGCCTGCTCCTCGAGACCTTCTCCGCGGCTGTGCAGGTCCGGGCCCTTGTAGGCCGGAAGATGTTGTATCAGACCCTCTCTCAACGAACGAAAGAACCTCTCGACCGTGGGCTTGTCGGTGGGCTTGCGCGGTTGGGCCGGCTGGATCGAGATCCCCAATCGGGCGCAGACCCCGATCACATGCGCCGACAGGAACGCCTTGCCGTGATCGATCACCAGGGTCTCGGGCGGGCACCAGATCTCGGCGTCGGCGCCGGTGTTCTCCTCGGTGAACACCAGATGCTTCGGCAACCCGTGCACCGGCCCCAACGCTGGGCGCCCCGCGCTGCGGCCTGTGACCGACTCGAACAACACACTGGCGACATCAACCGATTTCGTGGACACCGGGGTCACCTTCAACCCCAGGATCTGCCGGTCGAAGAGATCCTGCGCGACCGTCAGCTGCGCCCGCACCCACCGACAGGTCACCGGCTCCATCGCGAACACATCCAGATCCTGGGTATCCAGAATCAGATACTCACCCGGACGCGTGGCGCGCAGCCGGCCGTAAACCCCCTTCGGGCGTTGGGCGATCGAACGCCGCGCCTTCGCCGACCCACTCACCGCGTTCGTGCCCTTAACCAGCTCTGCCAGCCGCCGATAGGCGGTCGCCTGCGACGGCAGCGCCACCACTCCCACCCCGTGGTCGCGCTCGAGCCGCTCGGCGGCTCGCATCAGCACCGCCGAGCGGGTCGGTGTCGACGCCGACACCCCCGCCGCCAGCTCCGCGGCCACCGCCGCCTCCCAGCGCGGATCCACCGTCGAGCCGCGGCCACGGCCGCGCCGGTCATCGACCAGCCCCGCCTCACCGGCATCCCGGTAGGCGGCCACCCACCGCTCGACAGTGCGCGACGCCACCCCCAACTCCGCGGCCTTGGCCTCGCAGCGTGCCTTCAGCCCCACCGCCGGCGCATAGCCGGGGCGGGGCTCATCTGTGCGCGCGGCCTCGGCGTAACCGGACCTGTAGCCGGTCAACACCTCCCGGACATGCTCGCCTCGCGCTGCGGCCTGCTCCCGCTCGGCCGGTGACAGCCCCGCCAGCACCAGCCCCGGATCCAGACCTTCCTCGACCGGCTCCAAACCACGTGCCCGCGAGACGAACTCCGCCAAAGCGAAGCTTCCGTAGCGGCCGTCCGCGTACTCAACGACCACCTTACGGCCGTCGAACTCCACGACCCGCGCCGCGTCGCCGTCGACCATCAGCCCCGCCCCGACCGCGACCGTCACCGTGCGCGCGTTCACGCCACCACCTCCGCCGACACCAGCGTGTCGCCGCCGAGAACCCGCGACAGATCCGCCACCAGCCACGATCGCCACAACAGGTGCAGGATCACCGGTCGCACCAGCCACTGCGGCACCGACAGGCCCAGCCGCCGTTCCAAAGCGGAGATCGCCACCGGCACGACCGCCGCATCGATCACCGCCGGCACCAGTTCGGTCGCGATCGTGGCAGGCCGCCGATACCCGGCCAGAAAGCGCAAGTTCTCCACCAGCACCGCATCGGCACCCGTCCATACCTCGAACCCGAAACCGTGTCGCTCACACACCGCCCTCGTCCACGCGAACTGAGCCGCAACCTTCGGATCGGCAACGCGGGCAGCTGCCTTCACGTCCACCACCGTCAGCGTTCCATCCTTGTGCGCCAGCAGCAGATCCGGCACATGCCGTCGTTTCCGATCGCCATCGACACCTTCGAGCAGGAACGGTTGCGCCGCGATCGCCACCACGGTCGGGTCCTGGTCCGCTAGAAGGATTCTCGCCAGTTCCAGACGGCTCTCGTAGACCACATGACCACCCGTGGTAGCCGACCAGTACCAACCCGAATAGTGCCGCCGCCCCTGCCACGACCGGAACTCCCGCACCGGACGGCCCGCCAGCACCTCCTCCACCGGTAACCGCCGCAACGTCGTATCGACGAACGCTCCGTCGTCTCCCCGGAACCGCACGGCCACTTCCGACCCCGGCACAACTCCCGCCAAACCAGCCCACATCAGGCTGCCCTCATTAGTCATGGCGGACACCCAACCGCCCAAGCCCAGGATCAGGCCGCAGACACGCCGAGATCGATTCTCACTAAAATGTCGGAAGCGACATCTGGGCGACAGATCGATGAGAAAAGCGACATCAATCATGAGAACCTACAATAGACGACACGTCCCCTGGTTAGGTCATCCGTCGGGCCTTCATCCCCGACTGCAACAACGGTGCCTCTCTGACGACATCGCCGGTGGTCGGGGCGTGAACCATCTGGCCGTTGCCAGCAAAGATGCCGACATGGCCGGGACCATCCGGGCCCCACGAGCCGAAGACGAGATCGCCGGGTTGAGCGTCGTTGATCGGGATCTCGACACCGACCGTCCACTGCTGCTCCGAGGTGCGGGGGAGCGTGGTCTTGCCTCCGCTGGCGGCGAACACGGCGTAGCTGGTCAAACCTGAGCAATCGAACCCGCCACCGGACGGGCCGCCGGTACCGCCGCCACCCCACACGTACGGGGTGCCGAGGTATTCGCGGGCCGCGTTGACGACCTGTCCGCCATTGGCCGACTGGCCGGGAATGAACCGTCCGGTCGAGTTCGGGTTCGTGAACCTTGCCCGGGCCGTCATGATCTTGGGAACGTAGTGCTGGGTTTCGGGGTACGGAGGGATGCCGCCGTACTGCTGCACTGCGCCGGGGCCGGCGTTGTACGCGGCGAGCGTCAGCTCGACCGGGTCCCCGGTGGCCTTGCCTGCGCCGATCATGCCGGAGACGTTTTGGTGAAGCGCGCACATGAAGTGGGCTTGGGAGAGCACCGCGTCACCGATCGAGTTCGGATCGGCCTTGCCGTCCCCGTCGTAGTCCTTACCCCACGTCGCCCAAGTTCCGGGCATGAACTGGGCCGGGCCCATCGCTCCAGTGGATGAGACCGGTGCGCCCGCGCCCCAACGGAATCCGTTCTCCTGCTCGAGCTGCGCGGCGATCAGCGGGGAGTCGATCTCCGGGCACACGCCGCCGGCCCTGCGGATCGGTTCCTCGAACTCAGACGGAACGATGCCGGAGGCCAGCTCGCCGGCACCGGCGATGCCGAAACCGGCGCAGTCCGCTGTCGATCGGGATGCGGCGGCGAGCTGCACGTTGTCGCCGTTGTGCGGGGCTGCGGGAGCGCCGCCGGTCTGTGCGTTCAGATCACCGAGCTTGGTTTGCGGATCGACTGCGGTGCCGCCCTGCAGTCGGCCGCCTTCCCAGTACTCGAAGTGCAGATGCGGACCGGTGCTCCCGCCGTCGTTTCCGATGTCGGCGATGTGATCACCGGCGCGCACCAGCTGGCCTTCCCACACATGTAGTCCGCCCGCGAACATGTGGCCATAGACCGTGGAGACGGGCTTTCCCTCGACGTTGCTGTCGACGACGATCCAGTGGCCGAATCCGCTGGCAGTTCCCGACTTGACGACTATGCCGTCGAGCGCGGCGAGGATCTTCGTGCCGACGGGGCCGGCCAGGTCGACACCCTGGTGCTGGGCGCCCCATCGTTCACCGAATCCGGAGGTGAACTCGGTGGTGCCGGACTCGACCGGCATGCGGATCGGTCCGGACGGTGCGAGGGGGCCGACCTGACCGGCACGAATGTCGGACCCGGAGGAGTCGTCCGGAGCGGTCGTGCAGCGGTCCTTCGGGATCACCGGGATTCCGGCGAACGAGCACGCCGATGTTCCGAGCACCACTGCGATCGACCCGGTCATCAGCAGCGCCCGCGCGGCGCGGCTGACGGTCACAACGCCCCAGGGAGTGGGGTGTCGAGTTCAGGGAGAGGGATCGGTCCGGGGACCGGGACCGAGGCGGGCGAGAGAAGCGGCTTCTGGCTCGGGAGCTCGTCGGTGTCCTCGCTGGCCTGCGGAGTCGTCGTAGGGAGCGCGGTCGTCGGGGCCGGTTCCGGAGTGCTCGGGTTCGGAATTGGTGCCGAGAAGTTCGGGTCAGGCCGCACAGCGGTGTCCGGCGCGAGCATCGCCACCTCGGACATGTCGAGGGTGGGCAGGGGAGTGTCGACCACCCATCGCTGCCCGCCGCTGATGGTGTCCTCGACGACGAGCGTCACTCGAAGGTGCCCGGCCTGAGTCGGGATCGTCACCTCAGCCTTGCGCGTGCCACCTTCTGCGTTGATCAGTTCGCTGGCCGTCGGACCGGTGATGGCCACCATCGTTTGCGGCCGTGCGGCCAGCAGGGTGTCGCCCGGTTGGACGGAGGTGTATCGGGCGATCACCTCGGTCCACTTGGTATCCGAAGGCGTGGCGTCGACGTATGCGTGTGCGTACGCCATCGCGGTGGCCGGGGCGGTGGCGGCCACCTTGTTTGCCGGTTTGCCGGCCACCGCGGACTCGCGGACCGGGGTCAGCTCGTAGCTGATGGGCTCCACCTTTGCCGGTGTGGTGCTCGATGCGGCGGCCGTGGTGGTCTTCGCGGTGTTCGTGGCCAGCTTCTGCTCGCCGAAAATCATGCCGATGAGGAACAGTCCCAGGATCGCCGACACGACGGTGATTGCCAGGTTGGTGCGTGAGTAGAGCACCCATCGGCGGATCGGCGCGAGGACGGGGTTGGGACCGGAGGATGTCATCAGTTGTACCTGTCCGTGTTCCGGGGGGAGGTGGACTGATTACCGAGAGCGGCGTCCCACAGGCGCGCATGGGACTGCTGGCTCCGCATGCGCTGGCGCGGCGCCGAGTTCGACACCGCGCTGCCAGACGCGGCGGTGCCACGGTGGGAGGTGTAGACCCGCATCGGCGCGATGGCCGAGCCGTTTCCACCGTCCCAGCGTTGTCCGACCGAGGCGGTGACCAGTTCCCGACGTGCGCGCCGTTCCTTCTTCTGGGCCTCGGCTTCGTCCTTGTCGAGACGGCGCCACGCGGACGTACCGGCCAGCAGGGCGCGGTCGGTGTCGCGGTCACTGAGCTTGTTTCGGCTCTTGGCTATATCGCTGCTGGCCATGGCCGCGATCCCTGCGATACGGGCGTCGCGGTCCTCGGTGTTCCTGCCCGAGCCCAAGCGGGCACCGCGGCCGAGTTGCTGGCGGAGCAGGTTTTTGCGGGCTCCGGCACGGGATTCGGCAAGCTCTTGGCGGCGCCGGTTGTTCAGCCCCCGGCCTTCCGGTCGTACCGGGGTGATCGAGGTGTCGTTGTCGTCGAGGTCGCGGCCACCACGTCGGGCGAACCGCTCCGCGGCCTTCTCGGCGATCGCCGAGGCCGGACCGCCAGCGACGAAACTGCCGGCCTCGAACAGCTTGCGTTTCATCGACTTCTGGGCGCCGCGGGCCTTGCGGTTGACCATGCTCGCGTTGTTCTGAGTGAAGGTCTGCGTCATCCGCTTGAACGGGCGCATCGCTGACCAGCACACGACGGACAGCAAGACCATGAACCACAGGCGCCAGCTGCCGTCGACCGCTCCGCTGCTGGTGACGTAGAGCTGCACCACCATCATCAGGTACAGCGCCACGATGACAGCGCCGGCCACCCCCCACAGGAAGGCCGAGGCGAGCATCCGGAATGCCCGCGCGAGCAGCCCACCGTGGGCAATGGCGATCGGCACCCACACCGGTGCGAACAGGATCGCCAACCGGATGGCCAGCAGGGCGGTGAGCTTGAGGAGCGATGCGCCGATCCACAGGATTGAGGGCAGGCCCAGTTTGACCATTGCCATGAATCCGGTCGAGGACCGGCCGGACTCTTTGCCCTGGAACTGGTGATAGGAGAGCTTGTGGTCCTTTTCCAGGGACGCGACGATCTCGCGGAACTTGTCAGCCTTCTGATCGGCCAGCTCGCTCTGTGCGTTCGGGTCGTCGGCGACCGCTCGCTGTTCGACGTAGCTGAACGCCAGTGCATCTCGCAGCTTCGGACCCAAGCCGGCGGCGTCCTGAGGGTCGTAGTTCGTGCCGAACCATCCCTTGCGCCAGTCCTCGAGAAAGATTTTGTCGAGCAGCACGTTCCGCGGGTCGGTCTCGCCGCCCGCAAGAGTTCCGGCACCGTCGCCGTCGCCGAACGAGACCGAGAAGATCTCGTCCTGGGTTTCGGTGATCACCGCCCCGAAGGTGTCGTCGGCGATGTCGATCGCCTTCTGCGGCGCCCCGACCATCAATGCGCCCAATGTCAGCGCGGCAGCGGCGACGCCTGCGGTCTTGGTGACCCCCGCGGCGTCCGCCTTGAACGCCTTCCACAGCATGATCGTCGACGCCGCGGTGAGGCCGAGTCCGAGCCAGATTCCGTATACGCCGGACATTCCGGTGACGATGGAGTCGAGGATGCGGTCGAAGTTCTCGAGTGCCGAGCCGACACCGGCTGCCGCGGCATGCTGGCCTGTCTTGGTCTGGTCGTCGAGCCAGAATGCGGCCGCCGCGAGCGACTTGCCGATGGTCATGAACATGTTGCCGAGTCCGGTGTCACCGACGGCGTCGGGGGCGCGGACCAGATCGTTGCCGCAGCCGAGGTCGTAGGTGGACCAGTTCAGCCCCGCCCAACCGTAGGACTGGTAGCCGGTCGAGCCTTGGCCGCCGCCTTCGGGCATCGGTGTCCGGTCGGCGCTGGTGGCGTCGAAGTACGTCTCGAACACGTCGTTGGGGAACTCTGGGCGAGGTACGTCCTTGCAGTCGAACCCGTCGGCGGCAGCGATCGGGCCGCCGGGAGTGATGACCGGTGCCAGTGCCAGCGCCAGCACGACCGCAAACCGCGCCCAGATGCTCACATAGCGCCGGAGTCGACCTCCCTGAGCAGCGGTGGCCACGCGGGGGAGAGGGGGACGCAGCGGGCCGATCATGCGGCACCCCCGAAGGCGCTTCGGGTGGCCCGCGAGTTCAATGCGTCGAACACGTGCGCCAGGTGCGTGAAGTGCGTCCAGTCCGACCGGACGAGTTCGATGTCGTCGGCCATCTTGATCACGAACCGGCGGGCCTGGTCGAAGTCGCTTGTGTCGGTGTCCTCGTCGAGGGTGTCCTCGCCGCCGCTGCCGAGATTGGCCAGCAGGTCTTCATAGCCCTCACCGAGGGGCAGGTTCAGCAATTTCAGCCCGCCCTCGATCGCGTGGGCGTTGCCGCCGAGGTCGCCGATGATCACCTCGTAGGACAAGGCGGACTTGTCGTCGGACCCGTCGACACCGAGGAAGTCATCGGGCAGCTGGCTGCACACCAGCGCCCGGACGTACCACTTGCGGGAGTCGCGAGAGATCCGCTGGTTCAGGGTGCGACCGGCGCCGGTCTGCTCGAGGTACTTGTTCTCGTCGAGGAACAGAACCTTGCGCACGTGCCGGGGCAGCTCGTAGACAAGTCGGTTGGCCAGCCACGCGGCCATGTGCATCAAGGGCCCGGCCATCCGCTGTTGCGGCGTCCACTGCGACGGATCGGTGTGCTCGGGAGGAAGCTGCAGTCCGGGCATCGTCAGGACTGTCAGCCGGATGCTGCTGTCGACGTCGTCGACCTCGCCGCGCGTGCCCTCCTCGGGAAACAGCACGCGAGCCTCGGCGAGGTCCGCCATCATCACCAGGTCCTGGTGCACGCTCCTCGCGCAGGTGCGCAGATCTACGTTCTCGTCCTCGCCGCCGATCACGGCGATGGCGTCGAGGACCTCGCGCAAGTTGTGATGCCGTTCGCCGCCGACCTTGTTCGCCGCGGTCTGCAGAACGGTCTCGGTCCACTCGTGCTCGAGCCGGGCCGGGGTGAGCATCATCTTCAGCACCGACACCGCGACCGAGATTCGTTCGGCGGCGGCCGCGCGCATGTCCGCTTCGTACTGAGCGGCCGCGGCCGCGGCCGGGTCGAGGTCGTCGAGGTAGTCGGGGCCGGCCGGGTCGTACTCGGGATCGGTGCGGCGTGGGTCGACGATCACTCGATACGGGTTGAGCGACCCGGGCCGTGAGCTGCGGCCGGTGAGCGCGTGAACTTCTGCGATGCCGCGGAATTCGGGCAGTTGCGCGAGCTTCTTGAGTGGACCCGACGGGTCGAGCACCACACCGTAGGCGCCGGCACGCACCGCCTGATAGACGGTCACCCCGGCGAGGAACGTCTTGCCGGAGCCGGGGACGGCGACGACCGGAGTCAGCCCGGACTTGTCCTTCTTCGAGTGCGCGGCAAACAAATCCCAAATCACCGGTCGTGGGGCGATGCTCGCGGTCTGGCCGAGCACCACCCCGGTCCGGTCACCGAGGCGATCTCCCACGGCCGCCATGCCGGCGGAGAGGGATTCGACGTTCATCCGGCGGCAGTGCGCGTAATTCGCCAGCCGCTCGCCCGGCATGAACTCGCGCAGCATCTGGTACTGGCCGTGCTCTTGTTCGAGAGAGATGTGTGGGGCGTACATCTCGCGCATCATCGCGACCTTGTTCTTCGCCTCCTCGGGGGACGCACCTACCACCAGGAGCCGGTAGTAACCCTCTGTGCGCACCGACAGCCCCGAGTGGTCCTCTTCGATGTCGGAGATGACGTGTTGTGCCCGCGTGTGCTGTTCGGCCAACTCCTGCGGAGGTGACTCGTCGTGCTCGACGGTGTAGTGATCGAACTGCGCCTCGATCTTCGAGGTCAGCCGGCGCATCTTGCGCAGCGTTTCGCCCTTGCTGTGCACGCGGATGCGTTCGGACCATTCGATCGGCTCGCCTGATGAGTCGCCGATGACCTGCCAGGGCAACATCCGCTCGGGGATCGGCAGCGGCGCCATGCGCCCGACTGTCAGCACGATCGCGTAACCGGTGTAGTCATGACCGTCCACCAGACCCGAGACTGTGGTGTACCCGTCACCGGGGGTGAGCGCGACCTGAGCGAGGTCCTCGAGTGCCGGGATGTCGGAGGCTTCCCAGTCGCCGCCGCCGGCGAGCACGCCGTCCGCATCGAGGGGTAATCCGAGTGTGGCCGAGCGCCGCAGCAGATAGTCCATCTGCCCAGGTGTCGCCGGCCGCGCCCGCACGCCCTGCCCGGCGAGGTGGCGTTCGATGGTGGCTAGATGCTCGGCCATCGTGTCCCGCTCAGTGACGAACGCGTTGGCAGCCCATCGGCGCACCAACCGAGCCAGACGTCCGAGCAGCGGCCAGTCGAGGGCGTATCCCAGAATCTGCGCGATGGCGTCGAGTGCCTGTCCGAGTCTTGACCGCGGCGGCAGGTCGATGCCCCAGTACCGACCCTTGAGGGTGGGGTTGTCCCACAGCATCGCGTGCTGGTGACCGTGCAGGTAGTCCGCCCACGACAGGGCACCGGGAACATCATCGATCGGCTCGGCCCACGCGTCGTGTTGCTGCGCCCATTGCCGCACCGGCCACGGCGTACGAACTACTCGCCGATGCAAGGTCGTCACACCGGATTCGGCGAGGTTGGCCAACACTAAAGCCTCGCTACGAATGTACTGACGCTGCCGGCCGACCGGTCTCATATTCCAGGGCCCTGGAGGCTGGACGAACCATGCTGTCGAGGTGCTGCGGGTACGGGTGATGTTGCCCTCGACGCCGGTCAGGGCGAGCCGGATGGCCTTGCGGTCACGTTTGGCCTGCTTCTTCGCCGCGGTGCGCTGCCGATCGAACTCGGCTTCGGAGGTCGTGCCGCGCTTACGACGTCGCCGCGGCCCAGTGGGTTCTTCGCCGGCGGGCGGCTCGGCCGGCGCGGGCCTTGCCGCAGGTGCCCTGAGTGATTCGCCCGGCGGCATGCCGGCGTCGGAGACCTGAGACCAGGCCAGGTGCGGCGTTGCCGGTTCTGCCGGCGAGATGGCGGAGGCGGCGCCGCGCATCGCAGCGGCCCAGGAGGGAGGCAGGGCACCCGGCGGCACGACGGGCGGTTCCGGCTCGTCGAAGTTCGGGTCGAACAGGGCGGCAATGTCCTTGTTCAGACTCATCGGCTCTCACCTTCGATAGGGGTAGCGGACAGGTCGAGGACGCCAGGCCGTGATGCAGCTGGCACCGGGGCCAGGACGGTCTGTCCGGGCTTCGGCGACCGTGGCGCCACCAAGTCGTTCCACGCCGCGATGAACACGGAATGTAGGGGACGGTCAGCGTTGATGTATCGGGTGATCTTGGTGGTGAGAAAGACGGTGAGCGTGACCATCACCGCCAGCGGGGTGAAGCCCAGCGGGACGTGCACGATCATGCGGGCGGCAACGAAGACCGTGACCAAGATCGCGGCACCCACCCCGACGGCGGAGTACCGGATGCGAATCGGGAGCGTTCTGCCGGAGGGGCCGAGGTAGTGCGAGTCCACGCGATAGAGCAGATCGTCGTTGTCGATCACGCGCTCACTCCCTTCGAGGATTTGTGCACAAGGACGAGCACGCGTCAGACGTCGACGTTGAAGAGGCTGAGTACGAAGGCCCCGAGCCCATTCATTGCGCTCTGGCTCCCGGCGAGCACGAAGAAGGTGATCGCGACGAGAGACAGTCCGCCGATGGTCAGCACCTTGGCGAAGTTGCTCTTGAGGGCGCCGAGCGCGATCGCGCAGCCAACGAGCAGGAAGATCACGACGAATACGTTGTTGCCGATCCAGTCCTTGAGATTGCTGGTGTTCACCTCGGTTTCCTGAGCAAGAACGTCACCCCCGATCGAGGTGTGTTCGGGGGAAGCGAGTGCGGCGTCGACGGCGGTGGACGCAAGAGACATGGGTTCTCCTCGGGTCGAATCTGGCGAGCACCTGAAACTTGGTGCGGGCGACCGTAAGAAAAATCGCGCGCAGACTTCAACGGGGTATGTGGATAACTTCCGATTCGAAGGCGCAGCGGTGGTCGTCGGCGTATCGGTTGGTGCTTGCTCTCGGCCATCTGGTGAAACCCGCACGAGCTGCGCGCGGGCATCGGGTGTATGGGCCGGGAGGGTGTCACGTGTAGACCCGTGACGGGTCGTGTGTCGTTCGGTGCGCGTTTGATCCGCTCAGCCTGAGATCCGGGGCTCGCAGCGCAGCACAACAGGACCCGGAGGGGGCGGTGCGTGGGAGTCCCACGGAGGAACGGCTGCGGCAGGGCCGTGACAACACGAAATTCAGCGCTGAAGTGTGGTGTCTGACCACCCGTGTTCAGGCGCAGACAAGCACGCACCTTCCCGCCGTCGAGATGAGGATCGAATGGGAGTGCTGCGGCACCGATTCAGAGCGTGCTCTGTAAGGCAGGAGATCGGGCGTCCGAATCGGGGGTCCGAATCGAGCGGTCGAATCCAGCAGTCGAATTGAGCGTCCGAAAAAGGGGGGAAACCCCACCCCCTCCGGGGGTCACTCCCCCCGGCCCTCCGGGCCTAGGGGGAGTGTACTACTAGAAATTGCGCCGCGCCAACATATTTCGTGACGGCCATGTCACAGGCCTGCAGTGATGCTGTTTCGACCGCGCAGCGGGACGCGGTACAGCGCGCACTGCGAGGACCCGCCGCGCCTGACATCGGGACCGCTACGACCGCCAAACCGAGCCCGTCCGTACCGCTCGCAGATCGAGGTTTTTCGCGCGTGCTCGGTCGGGTGTCGGACATGTTCGCCGCAGCGGTCGGATTACCGTCGAAACGTCCGGAACTCGACCGCTCATTCGAGCGCTCTGCGATGCGGTACGCGACTGCTGTTCGGAGTGCGGTGGCGGGTGGGTTCACCGCGCACTCACACTATTCCGCCACGTGCAGCGAATACCGCGTCGAACCTCGCCGACACAGCGACCGCGTTCCTGCCGATGCCTACCTCGCCACGGCTTGGGGGCGCGGCACAAATCGGTCTCGATGAGCGGTGCAGGGACTGCAGGGTTCGGGGCGGTGAGGTGCCCGAGTGGAGCACCAATGGGCCAGGAGTTGCTCGTCGAATGCGCCGCTCGAAAGTTATCCACATACCCCGTTGAACCCGAAGCGCACTTTTTGCCACAGTGCTCCCGCATCACTCCCGCAGTGGTGTCAGACCGTGCGAAAGGAGCCCGCGGTGAATGCAAGTCGTGACCCGGTCAAGGACTGGGTGGTTCAGCAGTATCGCGAGATTTTTGGTGACTCTGCCACCGCGCGCGGAGGTAAGCAGGTCGATTCGGACGGCAACCCGACGCGCATCGGCCGCTTCACCCCCACCTCACCGGTCGCCGTCGCTGGCGCTGCCGCGGCGGTGTACGCGCCACGGTTGCTGCCGACCATCGACGGGAACGAGACCGTGACGGCCGTGCTCACCCAGCTGCACGGCTATCAGTGGCCCCTGGCCGCTGTAGCTGTCCCACTGTGCGTTGTCGACGTGTCCCGCTACCGCGCGCACAAGTCGACTCGGATGCTCGAATCCGTGGTGCGTCAGACCACCGGTCACCTGCCCCGGAAGGTCACCGTTTCACTGGCTCCCGGACGACGGGCACTCCGCCGGGCGACGATCACACTGCACCCCGGCACCGTTATCCGGCCCAAGGCGTTCGACGAGCTGACCCGGGCGATCGAGGAGACATTCCCCGAACACGGAAAATGGGAGGTGCGCGTCAAGCATGAGGCGTACAAGAATCGAATCCTCGTCACCCGCGCCGAAATCATCCCCGACACTCGCTCCTCTCGGCACAAGGCGCTGCAGGCGGCGCTCGATGCCGGCGCGATCCTCAAGGACGCGAAGGTCACCGTCGACTCGGTCGATGAGAACGGCGTCGAGACCGGCTTCAAGATCACGTTCGAGCCGTCGATGAACTCCGGTGCCCGCGGCTTCCAAGCGAAGGTCGACGAGGCCCTGGCGTCTCTTGCCGGCGTGCACGAGTCTGGCCGCACCTGGACGACGGAGTGGACCCCCTCGCAGGGGCACCTGGTGATGCGGCTCGTGGCTGCGATGCCGACCCGGGTGGACCACCCGCTCGCCCTGGTCGACGAGGACCTGCGGCACCTGCCGTATGCGACGGGCGCGGCGGACCTGACGATGTTCTGGGATGTGTCGACGAGCTCGAACAAACCGCATTGCTTGATCGTGGGCCCGACCGGCGGTGGCAAGACCTCCGTCATCCGCACGTTGCTCACCGAGGCGACGCGCCGTGGCATCCCATTCGTTGGGGTCGATCCGAAGATGATCGAACTCGATGGCCTCGAGGGTTACCCCGGCTGCGGCGCGATCGTGTACGACGCGCTCCGCGCAGCAATGTTCGTGCGCGCGCTGCACACCGAGATGATGGCCCGCAACGCCTACATTCACCACAAGAAGATCGAGGGCTCGCAGCTCCCACTGATGATCGCGGTCCTCGACGAATTCTTCATCCTCTCTGGCAAGTGGCAGCGGTTGGCCAAGACCGGCGACGACGAGACCCGAGAGCTCCTCAAAGAACTCGACCCGCTCGGGGCGTGGGCTGACCTCGCCGTCCTGGCGCGCTCGGCCGGCATCCGCTTGTTGCTCGGTGTCCAACGTCCGGACGCCTCGCTGTTCGGCGGCGCCAGCGGTAACGCCCGTGACAACTTCGGCACGCGCCTGAGCCTCGGAAATCTCTCCCAGGACGGTGCGCTGATGATGTGGGGCGACTCCACTGTCGGTCGCGAGGTCGACACGTCGGTGAAGGGACGCGGCATCGCGCTCGGCACCGACGGCAGCCCGGTCGACGCACAGATGTGGTGGACCCCGAACGTCGACCGGCATCCCAACAAGTGGAGCCAGCTGTCCGAATCGGAGAAGGCGATCATCGACGGGCTCCAACCATTCGAAGCACCAGAGTTCACCTGCTACTCGCGTGAACTGGCCGAGTTCATCGAATCCGAACGCGCACTGGCCAAGCAGGCCCGCGAGCACGGCGACGTCCTGGAACCGATCGTGCTCGGTGACCGCCCGATCGGTCAGAGCGCAGCCACCGACGATGACGATGTTGCCGACGCAATCCCGGCCTCCGCTGTCACCGAAGGCATGGCAGTGCTCATCGACGATGGCCAGGGCAGCGAAGTTCCCGTCACCGTCGAGGCGGTCACTGTCATCCGCGACAAGGGAACCGGCGACGTCCTCGAAACAACGTTGTCCATCAACACCGGCGGACGAGTCAAGACCAACGTCCACTACGGCCCCACCGACGTCGTATTCCTCCCGGCACCCGACCGGCTCCCCGCGACTGTCTGAAACACCTCTCCCCACCCCAGGAAAGGAATCTCGATGACCGACTACACCGACACCGATTCCACCGCCCCGGAGCAGCAGCCCAAACCACGCATGCCCCGACCGGCCATCGGGTCGATCGCTGCGGCTGCAGGACTACTCGGATCGACAATCGGCGGTTCTTTCGGACCGCTCTCAATCGTCAGCCAGGCATCCATCCACAACGCCCATTGCGGCGACTGATTTCCACTGCTCCACCGGATACACAACCAACCCGAGAGGACACACCATGAGCCGCCGCATCTCCCAGTCGATCACTCCGACCGCCGAGGACATCAGCGCGTTGCGCAGCCCGTTCGTCACCAAAGGTGCCAGCGATCCGGTGATCACCGAGCTTCGCGGGTATCTCAAGGATTCCGTGCCCGGATGGCTGGCCAAGCTCAGCGAGACGCAGGAGCTGACCCGCGACCGCTTGATTGAGATCAAAGACGCGGTCGACAAACGCCGCGCGGTGTACGAGGCACTGCCCGAAGGCGAGGCCCGCGACAAGGCGCTCGCGGCTCTCGACCGCACACAATCGATCGTTGACGAGATGGACACCGAGTTGTCCGGCGCCAACGCCTTCAGCGGGATCAACTAAAGATGTCGCCGACCATCGATGTCGAGATCACCTCCGAAACGACCGCCCGCGCGATCCTTGCCTCCGCTGCTGTGGACCCGGTGGACCTGCAAGCGACCGAAACCGAGACGCTCGAAGCCGTGGTGCACAGGTTCCTGCACTCAGTCGCCAAGGACCAGAACGTCGGTCTGGAGGTCGTGTATCGAAAGGGCGAGAACAGCCGCCACCTGACCGTCCTCCCGAACGGGAAGGTGGAGCCACGCGCGCCCAGCACACCAATCCCCACCGGTGCGCCCACGGCACCCCCACCGGCACGGGCGGCGAACTCCTCCGTACCACCGACGGGGCCCGTGGTCGTGGCAGCCGAATCCATCATTTATCAATCCCAGCCGGCGGTCCCCCCGCAGCTGCAGACGCCGGCCCCCAATCGGCGGCAGGGGGGCGCCACGCAGAGCCGTTCTCGCACGCCGCAGCACCAGGGAGCGGAAGAGGCCGTCACCGGCCCACTGGAGGCACTGGTGGATCTGGTGGCGGCGCCGGCCTCGCCCGTGGCAAGCGATCCGGCACGGCTCGGCCTGCGAGGCCGGCTGAACGCAGCGCTCGGGCTGAAACTGGTACCGAAGGAAGCCTCATTGGAGATGCGGCTGCGCGATGCCCAGACCATCATCGCGGGCCCGCTGCCGGACCGTGCGCTGATCGGTGTCATGCAGGTCAAAGGTGGTGTCGGGAAGACGCCTCTGTCGATTGCGCTGACCGATACCATTGCCACCTATCGCGGCTCCCGCCGCGTTGTATGCGCCGACCTCGGAGAGGTCGGCGGCAGCTTCTCCGATCGGGTGACGGTGCCGCCCGCTCATGGCTCGGATGTGCTCGACTTGCTGGCGGAGATCACCCCCGCGGCAACCGATGTCCGGCCGACGATGCTGAGGCAGTACCTGACCCAGCAACCGAGCGGGGCAGATGTCGTGATCGGCGGTGCGGCCACACCCCTCGGGTACGACCAGGCGCAGGCGCTCGGAATGGTCCTCAGTCAGCACCGGGACCTGATCGTCGCCGACACCGGGAACTCGATCCTCGCAGACAGTTGGCAGTGGGTGGCCGGCGCCGCGCATGTGGCGCTCATCCCGGTGCCGATCCGCACTGACGCCGCCATCGGTGCACAACGCACACTCAAGGCCCTCGCCGCCGTCCGGCCCGACCTGTTGAGCCGAACAGTCATCGTGATCACCGACGGCCCCGGAGACATCCCGGCAGACGAACACGACATCGTTGAGCGGTTCAGCAACCTGGCGGTACCGGTATGTCGGATGCCGTACGAGCCACGTTTCGCCGGCGGCAAGCGCATCGCGTTGCCTCAGTTGCGCCGTCCGACCCAAGACGCGCTGACCGTACTCGCCGCGACCGCCATCGGCCTGATGGGCCATGCCGCTGGCTGATGCGTTGGTCCGGCCAGTCCCGAGCCGGACGTCACTCCGAGGACTCTCCGACCCACATCGCGTTCACCGGTCTCATGCGGGCCGATCCCAGCTGAAAGGCACATTCGAGATGAGCAACCAGATCCCCGCCGGTAATCGGGCCGCGCGCCGCGCAGGTGGCCGGCACCGTCGAGCCAATGCCACGCACGCGGCCACTGCACTGGCGGTAGCCACGGCGGCGCTGGCCTCCGGTATCGCCCTGTCGCCGTCCGCGATCGCCGAGCCGATCCAGGGAGGTGTCACCGGTGGAAGCAACCAGGAAGGTGTGACCGGAGCCGACACTCAGGGCGGAACCACCACCTCCACACCGACACCCCAGATCGAGCCCGCGTACGTCCCGGAGGCCCCGGCGGAGCCGGAGTACTGGGTCGCCCCGCCCGCCGCCTACGAGAACATCGAATGGCGAGCGTTGCCGAATTACGACTACGAAAACGACTCGTACATCACGCCGGACGACTACTACGTCGCACCGGTCCGGGTGCAGGAGTTGCACCTGCCGACCGCCGTCGCGCCGACCGCTCCGATCATCGCTCCACGCGACACCCTCCGGATCGGTGAAATGCACATCAAGCAGCCGAACTGGATCACCGACGAGGACAAGGACCGCACCAACAACACCTTCGCGGTAGTCGAATCAGGGGTGTCGACGGCCTGGCGATCGATGGGTGTCGAGACCGACCGAGCTGACCGGATCGCCGCCGCCCAAGTCGGTGCCGGGGCAGCAGGGGCGACAGTCGGTGCCCTCACCGCAGGCGCAACAGCCGCCACAGCAGGTGCTCTGGTCGGCGGCACCATCGGCGGCATCGCCGGAATGACCGCGGGCACCGTCTTCCTCCCCGGAATCGGATGGGTGCCAGTCGGCGTCATCGGCACCGCCGCGGGCGCGGGTATCGGTGCCGCAGCAGCGGGTATCCCGGCCGCGGCCGCGGGCGCCCTGGTCGGCGGCGGGATCGCAGTGGCCGCGGTGACCCCGCTCGCGGCGGGTGACAAGGGCGAACCGCACGAGGTCGAAGTCCCGGACATCGACCAGGAGGCAGTGACCGCGCAGACCGAGACGGTGCTCACCGACTGGGAGAACTCCGGCCCGATCGGACAGGCTGCGGCGTCGGCCGTGCAGGACACAGTCGAGTCCGCGCCGGCGATCGACCAACAGGCGCGCGACTTCGCCTCGGCCCAGCCCGGAGGGCAACAGGTGATCGAGCAGGTCGAGGGCACCCTCAATTCGTTCTTCAACGACGCCACGCCGGGTCTGGCGGGGAACCTGCTGGCGAACGCCGTCGGCGGCGGCGTCGTGCGCGGCAACTGATCCCGAGAAAGTGGGTGCAACACCATGAAGAGGCCGACCCTCGGACGTAAGTCCTCACAGCATCCCGCCGTAATCGACCTTCTCGGTGGTACACCCACCGGCGACGTCCCCTCAGGCACCCGCACCACTGGTGCGGTGTCCGAGGGGCTGGTCAAGCCACTATCAACGGCAGCCCGGAGAACGCATGGCCCTTCCGATGGTCGCCGCCTATACGTGAAGACCGCAGCCGCAATTGGCATGGCCGCCGCCATCGTTGTGGCCGTGGTGGTCGCGAACGACCAGATGCGCGAGGATAACCCCGATCCAACTCAGGCTGCGATGACGGCCGCCGCCCCGACCGACGAGAACGGACTGCCCACGCTCAACCTGCCCGAACCTGAAAGGGCCGAGGAACCGGAGACCACGGGGGACGGCGAATGCCGCGCCGATCGCGGTGACCAGAAGAGCGGTGCGGGCGTCATCGCAGCGTTCAACCACGCGTACTACATCCAGCGCAATGGGGAAGCCGCGCGAGCGCTTGCGACGCCTACTTCTTCGGTGCAGCCCGCGCCCGAGTTGCAAAAGTTCATCGACGCTGTGCCGGTCGGTACCAACTACTGCATCCGCACGATGAAGCTGTCCGACGGGGTCTACCTGGTCGACCTCTCCCTGATGAAGCCCGGACAGCCGGTGGACCGCGGTACCCAGACCGTCACTACCCAGCAGACCGATGGCCGCTGGTTCGTCGACGTCTTCAAGTAACCCGCCCACCGGGCGACATGGCCACCGAAAGGAACCACAAACCGATGACTCTGTCCCACAGACGGCGCCGCCGGGCAGCTGCCGCTGCCGCTCTTGCCGGCGGCGCCGTCGCCGCACTGACCGCCTGCGGAGGCGACGAGGGCCGCCTGGCCGCGGCGGTCTCAGCCTCGACCAGCGGAGTGATCGTCACCGATGCCAGCACCGATCTGGGCAGCATCATCATCGGCTGGGGAGATGACCACTCGGACACCGAGATCACCACGCCACGCCCCGACCAGCTCGAGGCTCGGTGCTACGGAAGCGGAGACGCACTCGCAGTCGACATCACCGCCCCGCATGGATGGAAGATTCACGCCAGCAGCGGCTCTCAGATACTCGCCATCGAGAACGTCGACCAGGGCCTCGCCCGAACCGACGTCGACGCCACCACCAGG